>NZ_FMDK01000387.1 GCF_900091995.1 Streptomyces sp. MnatMP-M17 | reverse complement strand
CCCCCCGCCGGCGCCGCCCGCCGGCGGGCCGCGGCCGATCCTCGACAAGCTGGTCGAGTTCGCCCGGGACTGGCGCCCCGACCTGGTGCTGTGGGACCCGCTGGCACCGACCGGGGCAGTGGCCGCGCGCGCTTGCGGCGCCGCCCACGCGCGTCTTCTGTTCGGTATGGACAACATCGGTCTGATCCGCTCCAAGACGCGGCAGGAGCAGGCCAATGCGTCATCGGACGTGACCGAGGACCCGTGGATGTCGTGGCTGGGCCCGGCGCTTGAGCGCTACGGCCTCGACTTCACCGAGGAGACCCTGGTCGGCCAGTGGACCCTGGACCTGACCCAGTCCCGGATGCGTAATCCCCTGGACCTGATGTACGTCCCGGTCCGCCGGGTCCCGTACACCGGCGCCGCCACGCTTCCCGACTGGCTGCACTCCCGGCCCGAGCGGCCCCGCGCGGTGCTCACCCTGGGGGTGAGCCGCCGGCTGCTCGCCGGTCAGCACAGCGGCTTCCCGATGCGGGAGTTCTTCGACTCCGTGTCCGGTCTGGATGTGGAAATGGTCGCGACGGTGAACAGCGAGCAGCTGAGCGCCGTGGGCACGCTCCCGGACAACGTCCGCGCCATCGAGTACGTACCGCTCAACCAGGTGCTGCCCACCAGTTCGGCGATCATCCACCACGGTGGCGGCGGGACCTTCGCCGCAGCCGTGGCGTTCAAGGTGCCGCAGCTCGTCGCGCCGCTCCCGATGTGGGACGAGATGGTCACGGCACGGTATGTCGCCCGTCGGGGCGCGGGACTCGTCGTCGACCCGGCGGCGATCGACGTCGACAGCATGCAGAAGGACCTCGTCCGGCTGATCGAGGATCCGTCCTTCCAGCTCGGGGCCCGCGGTCTGTACGAGGACATGCTGGCCGCGCCGGCGCCGAAGGACGTGGTCCCGGTCCTGGAGCGGCTGACGGCGGAGCACCGCGGCTGAGGCCGGCGCGATCGGCGTAACACGAGTCGGATTCCGGACGGAGAAGGCGAGCAAGCCGTGCGCATCGAGGAAACCACCATCCCCGGCACGTTTCTGATCGAGCCGGACCACATCTCCGACGACCGGGGTGTGTTCTACGAGTCGATGCGGTCCGACGAACTGGAGCGGTCCGCGGGGATCACCTTCCAGCCCCGTCAGATCAACTATTCGGTCTCCAGGCGCCACACCCTGCGCGGGATCCACAGCGTGAGCATCCCCCCGGGCCAGGCCAAGTTCGTCACCTGCGTCCGGGGCGTGCTGCGGGACGTGGTCGTCGACCTGCGGATCGGTTCGCCCACCTTCGGCCGCCACCAGGTGAACGAACTCGACGCCGCGTCGGGCCGGTCCGTGTACGTCCCCGAGGGCGTCGGCCACGGATTCCTCGCACTCACCGACGACGCCTGCATCTGTTACGTCGTCTCCAGCACCTATGTCCCTGGAACACAGATCGACATCAACCCGCTCGACCCCGACCTGGACCTGCCCTGGGACTGCGCCGGGACCCCACTGATCTCGGACAAGGACGCAAAGGCACCCACCTTGGCCGAGGCCCTGGCGGCGGGCACGCTGTCCGGTTTCGACGCCGCCTGAGGCGGCGGCACCACCCCCTGTCCTGTCCGGCCGCCCGCGCACCGGGACGACACATGTACGGCCGAGTGGCTGCGCACCGCGCACCAGACCGAAGAGGCATCACCACATGAATCGAGAGGACCTGCCATGAAGGCTCTGGTGTTGGCCGGCGGATCGGGCACCCGCCTGCGCCCCTTCAGCTACTCGATGCCCAAACAACTCATCCCCATCGCGAACACACCGGTCCTGGAGTACGTCCTGAGGAACATCCTCGACCTGGGCGTGACCGAGATCGGGGTCATCGTCGGCGACCGCGGCCCCGAGATCCGCGAGGCGATCGGGAACGGATCACGGTTGGGCGCCCGGCTGACCTACATCCCGCAGGAGGCCCCGCTCGGCCTCGCCCACACCGTCGTCATCGCCCGGGACTTCCTCGGTGACGACGACTTCGTGATGTACCTCGGCGACAACATGCTGCCCGAGGGCATCGCCGGTATCGCCGAGGAGTTCGCCGCGCACCGCCCGGCCGCCCACGTCGCGGTCTACAAGGTTCCGGATCCGCGCGCCTTCGGCGTCGCCGAACTGGGCCCCGGCGGTGAGGTGCTGCGCCTGGTCGAGAAGCCGCAGGAGCCGCGCAGCGACCTGGCCCTGATGGGTGTGTATTTTTTCACCGCCGCCATCCACGAGGCGGTCCGGGCCATCGAGCCCAGCGTGCGCGGCGAGCTGGAGATCACCGACGCGATCCAGTGGCTGGTGTCCTCGGGCGCGGATGTACGCGCCGGTCAGTACGAGGGCTACTGGAAGGACACCGGGAACGTCGAGGACGTCCTGGAGTGCAACCAGCGCATCCTGGAGGGCCTGCGGCCCTCCGTGGCCGGCGCGGTCGACGGTGCCAGCGTGCTGGAGGGACCGGTCGTCGTGGAAGAAGGGGCGCGCATCGTGCGCTCCCGTATCGAGGGGCCGGTGATCATCGGGTCCGGCACGGTCGTGGAGGACAGCCACATCGGCCCGCACACGTCCATCGGACGCGGCTGCGCGGTGACCGGAAGCCGGCTTGAGTACTCCATCGCCCTGGACGGCGCGTCGGTCAGCGGCGTTCAGGGTCTGCGCAGTTCCGTCATCGGCCGCTCCGCCTCCGTCGTCACCAGCGAGGAGAGCACGGACGGTTACCGCCTGGTCGTCGGAGACCACACCCAAGTGGAAGTCGCGGCATGAGGATCCTCATCACCGGAGCGGCCGGATTCATCGGCTCCAACTTCGTCCGTAACCTCCTCGCGGACAACTACGCGGGGTGGGAGGGCGCCCGGGTCACCGCCCTGGACAAGCTGACCTACGCGGGAAACCGCGACAACCTGCCCGCCTCGCACCCGCGCCTGGAGTTCGTCCGGGGCGACATCTGCGACCCGGCCCTGCTGCGCGAACTGCTGCCCGGACACGACGCCGTGGTGCACTTCGCCGCGGAGTCCCACGTGGACCGCTCGCTGGAGGGCGCGGGAGAGTTCTTCCGTACCAACGTCCTGGGCACCCAGACACTGCTCGACGCCGTGCTGGCCACCGGTGTCGAACGGGTCGTGCACGTCTCCACCGACGAGGTGTACGGCTCGATCGACGAGGGCGCCTGGACCGAGGACTGGCCCCTGCTGCCCAACACCCCCTACGCGGCCTCCAAGGCCTGCTCCGACCTGGTCGCCCGCACCTACTGGCGCACCCACGGGGTGAACCTCTCCATCACTCGCTGCTCCAACAACTACGGGCCGCACCAGCACCCGGAGAAGCTCATCCCGCTGTTCGTCACCAACCTGCTGGAAGGACGGCAGGTGCCGCTGTACGGCGACGGACTCAACATCCGCGAATGGCTGCACGTGGACGACCACTGCCGCGGCATCCATCTCGTACTCCAGGGTGGCCGGGCCGGTGAGATCTACAACATCGGCGGCGGCAACGAGCGGACCAACCGCGCCATCACCGAGCGGCTGCTCGAACTGACCGGCTCGGGACCGGGGATGATCCGCCACGTCGCCGACCGCAAGGCGCACGATCTTCGGTACTCCATCGACGAGACGAAGATCCGGGAAGAGCTGGGCTATGCGCCGCTGACCGGCTTCGACGAGGGCCTGGCCGCCACGGTCGCCTGGTACCGCGACAACCCCGACTGGTGGAAGACCGTCAAGTACGGGACCGACCGTGCGGACGGCTGAGAACGGCGGAGCCGCCGGGCTCCGGGTCGTGGTGCTCGGCGGCACCGGCTTCCTGGGCCGCGGCATCGGTGAGGCGTTCACCGAAGACGGCGCCCAGGTGCACCTGGTGTCCCGGCAACCGGCACAGGACGCCCTCGCCGGCCCGCGCTCCGTCCGCATGGACCTGCTGACGGCCGAGCCGCGTGAACTCGCCGAATTCTTCGGCTCGGTACGGCCCGACGTGGTGGTCAACGCCGCAGGCCGGGCCTGGCGGGCCGACGAGACCGAGATGACCGCGGGCAACGCGGACCTGGTGGCCCGGGTGACGGAGTCACTCGTCGACCTGCCGCGCCCGTGCCGGCTGATCCAGCTCGGCACGGTCCACGAGTACGGGGCCGGCACACCGGGCGTCGGCACCACGGAGGACCACGAGCCCGCTCCCGTCACCCCGTACGGGCGCACGAAACTCCTCGGCAGCCGGATCGTGCTGAAGGCCGCGGCGGACCACGGCCTGGACGGTGTGGTACTCCGCCTCGCCAATGTGATCGGCGCCGGGGCACCGGCCGGCAGCCTCTTCGGCAAGGTCGCCGCGCATCTCGGCGAGGCCGCCCGGGCCCAGCTCCGGGGCGAGAAGCCCGACGAGCTGAGGCTCCCGCCGCTGCGTGCCCACCGCGACATCGTGGACGCGTACGACGCCGTGGACGCCGTACGGGCCGCCGCCACCGCGCCGGGAGCGGACCTCGGCGGTCAGGTCGTCAACATCGCCCGCGGCGAGGCGATCGCGATGGACGCGCTGATCCACCGCATGGTCGAACTCAGCGGCGTCGATCTGCCTGTTGCCGGTGCCGGTGCCGATGCCGTTGCCGGCCAGCCCTCACGCACGGACGCGGAGTGGCAGCAACTGGACGTCTCCCGGGCGCTGCGGCTCCTGGGCTGGCAGCCGCGGCGCACCCTCGACGCCTCGCTGCACGATCTGCTCGCGGCCGTGATGCCGGCGCCAGCCAATGGAAGGACATGACGATGAGCGATACCGTCGACCACAAGGAACTCGTCCTGGACGAGGTCCGCAGATACCACCGGGAGACCGCGCCCCACCGGGAGTTCGTGCCCGGTGAGACCGAGATCTGGCCGTCCGGCGCGGTCCTCGACGAAGCGGACCGGGTCGCTATCGTCGAGGCCGCGCTGACCATGCGCATCGCGGCCGGGCCCAGCTCCAAGAAGTTCGAGCTCTCGTTCGCCAAGCGGCTGAAGCGGCGCAAGGCCTATCTGACCAACTCCGGTTCGTCCGCGAATCTCCTCGCCGTCTCGTCCCTGACCTCGCACCAGCTCGGCGACCGGCGGCTGAAGGCGGGCGACGAGGTGATCACCGTTGCGGCCGGATTCCCCACCACGGTCAACCCGATCCTGCAGAACGGGCTCCTGCCGGTCTTCGTGGACGTGGACCTGGCCACGTACAACACCACGGCCGACCGGGTGGCACAGGCCATCGGCCCCAAGACCCGGGCGATCATCATCGCGCACGCGCTCGGCAACCCCTTCGAGGTCGCCGAGGTGGCCCAACTCGCCAAGGACAACGACCTCTTCCTCATCGAGGACAACTGCGACGCGGTCGGCTCCACCTACGACGGCCAGATCACCGGCACCTTCGGCGACCTGACCACCGTCAGCTTCTACCCCGCGCACCACCTCACCATGGGCGAGGGCGGCTGTGTCCTCACCTCCGACCTCGGCGTGGGCCGCATCCTGGAGTCGCTGCGCGACTGGGGGCGGGACTGCTGGTGCGAACCGGGCAAGAACAACACCTGCTTCAAGCGGTTCGAGTACCAGATGGGCAACCTGCCCGCCGGATACGACCACAAGTACATCTTCTCGCACGTCGGTTACAACCTGAAGGGCACCGACATCCAGGCCGCCCTGGGCCTCTCGCAGCTCGACAAGCTCGACGGCTTCATCGAGGCGCGGCGGCGCAACTGGCGCCGGCTGCGCGAGGGACTGGACGGGGTGCAGGGCCTGCTGCTGCCCGAGCCGACCCCGCGCTCCGAGCCGAGCTGGTTCGGGTTCGTCATCACCGTCGACCCCGAAGCCGCCTTCACCCGCGCCGAACTCGTCGCCCACCTGGAGGAGCGGAAGATCGGCACCCGGCGGCTCTTCGCCGGCAACCTCACCCGCCAGCCGGCCTACATCGGCCAGCCCCACCGCATTGTCGGCGACCTCACCAACAGCGACGTCATCACCGAGCACACCTTCTGGATCGGCGTCTACCCGGGGCTCACCGACGAAATGGTCGACTACATGACCGCCACGATCAAGGAGTTCGTGGCCCAGCGCGGCTGAGCCACACGGACCGCCTCCCACCCAGAGATCAGGACGACGACGATGGACATTGTGGGAACCGGATTCCTGGCGCGGAGTCTGCGTCCGCTGGCCGGCCTGCATCCGGGCACCGTGGCCCTCGCCGCGGGAGAGTCCAGAACGAGCGGCGCCTCCGACGCGGACTTCGCGCGGGAGGCCGCACTGCTGCGTGATGTCGCCAAGCAGTGCGCGGCGGCCGGGCAGCGGCTGCTGTTCTTCTCCACGGCCGCGACCGGCATGTACGGGTTCGCCGAGGGACCGGGCAGCGAGGACACCCCCGTGAACCCCTACACCCCCTACGGCGCACACAAACTCGCACTGGAGGAGCAGCTCCGCGACTCCGGCGTCGACCACCTCATCCTCCGGCTCGGACACCTGGTGGGTCCGCACGGGCGGTACCACCAGCTTCTTCCCACCCTGCTGCGGCAGGTGCGCGAAGGCGTGGTCACCATGCACCGGGGCGCCGCCCGCGACCTGATCCGGGTCAGTGACGCGATCACGATCATCGACCGGCTGCTCGCCGCGGGTCTGCGGGCCGACACGGTCAATGTGGCCTCCGGATTCGCCGTCCCGGTGGAAGACATCGTCGACCATCTCGCCGGCGCGCTGGGCCTCGAACCCCGCAAGGAGTACGTGGCCACGGGTGTCGCGTACGACATCTCCACCCGGAAGCTGCACGCCTTGGTCCCTCATGTGGCGGACATGGGCTTCGGCCCCGACTACTACCGCCTTGTCCTCAACGACTTCCTCGCGGCCGACCATGCCTGACCCGGCCGCGTACGCACCACGAGAAAGGCGGGGAGTCCCTCCGATGCCGTCCACCAACATCCAGACGCGGGAGAACACGAGCCTGCCCGCCCGCATCGCCCGGTCGGCCGCTGCCGCCGAGGGCGCGCACCTGCGTACCGAAGACTTCGGCGACTGGCTGGCCGAACGCGGCCGGGCCAATACCTTCCGGGTGGAGCGGATACCGTTCGCGGAGCTGGACGGCTGGTCGTTCCAGGAGACCACCGGCAACCTGGTGCACCGCAGCGGCCGGTTCTTCACCGTCGAGGGTCTGCACATCACGGAGGACGGCGAACCGCACGGCGACGGCCCCTACACCGACTGGTACCAGCCGATCATCAAGCAGCCCGAGGTCGGCATCCTCGGCATCCTCGTCAAGGAGTTCGACGGGGTCCTGCACTTCCTGATGCAGGCGAAGATGGAGCCGGGCAACCCGAACCTGCTCCAGCTCTCGCCCACGGTCCAGGCGACCCGCAGCAACTACACCAAGGCCCACAAGGGCGCGGACGTCAAATACATCGAGTACTTCGCCGGGCCGAAGCGCGGCCGGATCGTCGCGGACGTACTCCAGTCCGAACACGGCTCGTGGTTCTACCGCAAGTCCAACCGCAACATGGTGGTCGAGGCGGTCGGTGACGTGCCGCTCCTCGACGACTTCTGCTGGCTCACCCTCGGGCAGATCCACGATCTGCTGCGCCGGGACAACGTGGTCAACATGGACTCCCGTACGGTGCTGTCCTGCCTGCCCTTCGCGGACACCACCGACGGCGCGCTGCTCACCGACACCGACCTGCTCTCCTGGATCACGGGCGAGCGCACCCGGCACTCCGTGCGGACCGAGCGCGTCCCGCTGGAGTCCATCCCCGGCTGGAAGCGCGGCGAGAACGCGATCGAGCACGAGGAGGGCCGCTACTTCAACGTCGTGGCCGTCTCCGTACGGGCCGGAAACCGCGAGGTGTCCGGCTGGACCCAGCCCCTGTTCGAGCCGGTCGGCCTCGGCGTCACCGCCTTCCTCACCCGCGAGTTCGACGGCGTCCAGCATGTGCTGGTGAACGCCCGGGTCGAGGGCGGCTTCCTCGACACCGTCGAGCTGGGACCGACCGTGCAGTGCACTCCGGACAACTACGCCCATCTGCCCGAGCCCGAACGCCCCCGGTTCCTGGACTCGGTGCTGCGCGCCGGAGCAAACCGCATCCGGTACGAGGTCGTGCACTCCGAGGAGGGCGGACGCTTCCTCAACGCCGAGAGCCGCTTCCTCATCGTCGACGCGGACGAGACCGACGTCCCGCACGACCCGCCGCCCGGCTATGCCTGGGTCACCCCCGCGCAGCTCACCTCGCTGGTCCGGCACGGTCACTACCTCAACGTCCAGGCCCGCACCATGCTCGCCTGCCTCAACGCGACGGCGGTGAGCACCCGGTGACCGGACCCGTGCGGGTGGGGGTGATCGGCTGCGCCGGCATCGCGGTGCGCCGCATGCTGCCCGCCTTCGCCGCCAGCCCCGACTTCGAGATCGCGGCCGTCGCCAGCCGGGACCCGGCCAAGGCACGGCAGGTCGCCGAACGCTTCGACTGCCGTCCCGTGTCCGGATACGGCGAACTTCTCGAACTCGACGATATCCAGGCCGTGTACGTACCGCTGCCCGCCGCACTGCACGCCGAGTGGACCGAGGCGGTCCTGAAGACGGGCCGGCACGTTCTCGCCGAGAAGCCCCTGACCACCGACCGCCACCGCACCGGAGAACTCCTCGAACTCGCCGACTCCCGCGACCTGGTGCTCATGGAGAACGTCATGTTCGTCCATCACCGCCGGCACCAGGCCGTACAGCGTTTGGCCGCCGACGGCGCGATCGGCGAACTGCGGGCGTTCCACGCGGCGTTCACCATCCCCCCGCTGCCGGACGGCGACATCCGATACGACCCGGAACTCGGCGGCGGCGCACTGCCCGACGTCGGGGTCTATCCGCTACGGGCCGCACTGCACTTCCTCGGCCTCGAACTCGACGTCGTCGGCGCCCGCCTCACCCGGGGCGCGGGCCGGCGGGTCGAGACCTCCGGCGCCGCACTGCTGAGCACCCCCGACGCCGTCACGGCCCAGATCACCTTCGGCATGGAGCACGCCTACCGCTCCACGTACGAACTGTGGGGCAGCGAGGGCAGCATCACCGTCGACCGGGCGTTCACCCCGCCCGCCGACCACGTCCCCGTGATCGGCCTGCACCGCGACGGGAAGACCGAGGAGATCCGGCTCGAACCGCACGACCAAGTGGCGGCCACGGTCGCCGCCTTCGCCGACGCGGTACGCACCGGAACCCTCCCGGACACCCGCGCCACGCTGCGGCAGGCGGAGCTCCTCGACGAGATAGACCGGTCCGCCTCGCGCGGAGAACCCGTCAGAACTGGATGAGGGAGATATTCGTGCAACGGCACATCGCTTTCTTCAACTTTCCGGCCGTAGGCCATGTCAATCCCACGGTCGGCGTGGTCGAGGAACTGGTGAAGCGCGGTCATCGCGTCACCTGCACCGTCACGGACCATTTCGCCCCCATCGTGAAGGCCGCCGGCGCCGAGCCCGTCCGGTACGAATCGGTCTTCGGCGACTTCTACCGGGCCCCCCTGACCGCGGCGGAGAACGCGGGCGAGGGACTGCGGTGTCTGAACGAGAGCACGTCCCTCGTGGAACAGGTCGCACCGTTCTACGGGGAGAACCGGCCGGATGTGATCGTCCATGACTTCATGGCCTGGGGAGCACGTTTCTTCGCCGCCAGGAACGACATTCCGCTGATCCGCACCTACCCGGTGTTCGGGGCGAACGAGCACTTCTCACTCCGTGAGAAATTCCCGGTCGCGGAGCTGAACGACCCGCAGATCATGGAGGCGGTGCAGAAGCTCGCGGGTGTGCTGCCCGGTTTCGGTCTGCCGGCCGACCCGATGGGCTTCCTCTCGGCGATCGAGAAGCTCGGCATCATTTTCCTCCCGCGCGAGTTCCAGTACGCGGGCGAGACCTTCGACGAGCGGTTCGTCTTCACCGGGCCCTGTATCGCCGAACGCCCGTACCAGGGCTCCTGGGAGCCGGCTTCGCCGGACCGGCCCGTGCTGCTGATCTCGCTCGGCACCTCGGCCCGGGGCTGGCCGGAGTTCTTCACGATGGCCATCGAGGCCTTCGGCGACTCCGAGTGGGACGTCCTCATCACCGTCGGTGAGCACACCGACCCGGCCGGCCTCGGGCCGCTGCCCGCGAACGTCGACGTACGGCGGTACGCGCCGCAGCTCGACGTACTGCGCCACGCCCGGCTGTTCATCACCCACGGCGGTATGAACAGCACCATGGAGTCGCTGGACAACGGCGTGCCCATGGTGGTCGTGCCGCAGACGAGCGAGCAGCGGGCGAACGCCCAGCGCGTGGACGAGTTGGGCCTCGGCCACCGGCTGGCCAAGGAGGACGTCACCGTGCAGAGCCTGCGCGAGGCGGCGGCCCGGATCACGGGCGACGCGTCCGTGGCCGACCGGGTGCGGGCCATGCGGGACCGCATGCGGTCCGTCAACGGTCCGGTCGTCGCGGCCGACGCCGTCGAGGCGTACCTGGCAGAGCACAGCGCGGAACAGCAGCACAGCACGGCAGCGGAGAGCTGAGCCGAGCCGAGCACCACCGCCGTGACGCGGACACCGTGTCACGGGCGGGCCCGCGCGTGGTGTCGTACGGCCCCTGCTCACAGGCCGTACGACACCACGCCGTCCCGACGGCGCCACCCACTGACCGGGGACGGAGACCCGTATCCATGGACCATCTCGAAGAACTCAAGGAATTCGCCCGCCTGCACGCCCAGGGCCAGGGCATGACGGCCGAGCACGCCACCGGCGTCCTCGCCCGGATCACCAACGACACCGCAGGGGCCCCGGACTCCTGGGCCGCCGTGTGGACCGCCGAGGGCGGGACCGCCGCCGCCCGCGGCGACCTCCTCGACGCCTGCCGGCACTACGCGCTCGCCCGTTTCCCGTACCACGGTGACGCCGATCGCCTGCACGCCCAGCGGCTCTGCGTCGACACCTTCGACAAGTGGCGCCAGGACCAGGACGGCATCGAGCGCCTGGAGTTCACGCACACCGACGGCACTGGCGGCACCGTCGCCTGCTGGGCCGCCGGGCTCGACAGCTCCCGCCCCCTGCTGGTCGTCATGGGCGGCATCGTCAGTGTCAAGGAACAGTGGGCGCCGCTGCTGCCCCTGCTGCGCAAACTCGGCTTCGCCGCCGTCGTCACGGAACTTCCGGGCGTCGGCGAGAACACCGTCACCTACGGCCCCGATTCCTGGCGCACGCTCAGCTTCCTGCTCGACCGGCTCGCCGATCGCGCCCGCGTCTGCGACACCTCGATGCTCGCCCTCAGCTTCAGCGGCCACCTCGCCCTGCGCGCCGCCGCCGAAGACCCCCGTATCCGCCGTGTCCTCACCGTGGGCGCACCCGTCGCCGACTTCTTCACCGACGCGGCCTGGTGGCCTCGGGTGCCCGGCATCACCGTCGACACCCTGCGCCGCCTCACGGGGAGTGAGGGCCTGGTCGAACTCCGTCGGCGGCTGGGGGAGTTCGCGCTCACACCGGAGCAGCTTCGGCAGGTGCGGATACCTGTCCGGTACGTTGCCAGTAGCCGTGACGAGATCATCCCGGACACGGATCAGACGCTGCTGCGCCGCACGCTCGACGACGTCCGGTTCAAGACGTTCGACGACGTGCACGGTTCGCCCGCCCATCTCGGCGCGATGCGGCGCTGGCTCTTCACCCAACTGCTGTGGCTGCGGATCGCGCGCCGCGGCGCCCGGCCGGCGTCCCGCACCCCACTCGGCGCGACACCGTCATGAGTGAGCCCGGGAACGACGGCGCCACGGCCTCCGTCACGACGATCGTCACCGCGGTCGGCACGGTGAGTCCGTGGAAGACGCTGGTCTCACTCGGCATCACCGAGCACGATCTGACGCCCCTTCAGGAGCCCGGTCAGGACAGGCACGGCCCTCCGGTGGGGGCGGGCACGACGACTCCCGTGGACTCCGCTGATGTCTCCGGCGGTTTCACCGGCGCCTCGGCGACGAGCCGGAACGTGCCGTCCTCCGCATGACCGGTTTCCAGGCGTCCGCCTATGGCGGCCATCCGCGCGTGAAGGTTGCCGAGCCCGTTGCCGCTGTGCGGTGCGGCGTTGTGGTGGGCGGGGTCGGCGCCGTCGTTCTCGACGAGGAGTCGCACCACACCGTCGAGGTGGAGGGCTGTGATGCGGCAGTGGGTGGCATTGCTGTGGCGCAGGAGGTTGGTGACGGCTTCGCGCAGGGTGGTGGCGAGCGCGGTGTCGATGCGGGGGTCGAGCGTCGCGAGTTCGATCTCCGTGTGTACGTCGATATCGGCGGCGTGCAGCAGGGATTGCGCTGTTCTGATCTCCTGCTGGAGTGAGATGGCGCGGTAGCCACCGGCGGCCTTGCGGACATCGGTGAGGGACTGGCCCGCCAGGGTGACGACTTCGTCGATCTCTTTCGACGCGCCGTCGGGGTCGGTGGGGATGAGTTGGTGGACGAGTTCGCTTTTGAGGGAGATGGCGGAAAGGCTGAAGCCGAGCAGGTCGTGCAGATCGCGGGCGAAGCGGAGCCGCTCTCCGGCGATTGCCTGGCAGGCGAGTTCACCGCGGGTGGTGTGCAGGTGGGTGATGAGGTGCGTCAGGCGGGCGAGTCCGTAGAGGACGAGTCCGGTGAGGAGGGTGGTGTGGGTGAGGTGGATGCTGTGGAGGAGGGGCCGGCCGGTCAGGAGCGGTGCGACGAGCATGCTGAGTCCCACGGTTGTGTAGAGCGGCCAGGCCACCCGGGGCGGAAGAAGAAGGAGCAAGGAAGCGGCGAGATAGCCGGCCATGGTCGCCCAGTACGCCTCGAAGATGAGGAGCGGGAGATAGGTGAGGACCGCCTGGAGGGTGAGGGTCAGGCAAGTGCGGGGAAGGGGTGCGTGGTCGGTGCCGTGTGAGGAATGCAGGAGTTGCAGGGCGAGGATCGGCAGCAGCAGGAGCAGGCCGGTGGCCTCGGCCGTGGGGGAGACCCCGGCAGTGAGGACGCTGGTGGTCGTGAGGAGCCCGTAACCCACGAGCGCGGCGATGAAGACGGTGCGCGCGCCACGGGACGCGGGGTGACAGCTGATGGGTGGGGGCGGGGCCACCGCCCCGGGTCTACGGCCCGTCCATTCGTCCCGACGCCCGGAACGGTCGCGACTGCCCATCATCTCCACGGTTCCCCCGCACTCTGTACGCCATCCTGCCGGACCGTCACACGGCCCGGCAAGTGTGTGCGCGTGCACCGCCGGATGCTTCCGCGATGACGGGAGTTGATGCCGCACGATGCTCACCGACACCCACGGCCCCCCGCCGGGCAACGGTCCTGTCGGCGCGCCCCCGGCACCGTCAGGTGACTTCGTCGGGTATCACACGGCACCACCGTCAGCCCGAGCCCCGCGATCCCAACCCGTCCGCCGCCGTCAGCGCCCCCGGCGCACTGGCCTGCTTTGCCGTCTCCAGGTAGCGGCTGTCGTAGTCGTGCCGCCCGGTGCGCTCGGCGAAGTCGACGACCGAGGTGAGCGCCATGGCCGAGTTCCACCAACTGCGCCGCCAGCCCTCGTTGGTCCGGTACGACGCAGGCAGTGCGTAGGCCGCCGCCCGCGCCCGGGTCGGCGCGGGCCTGACCCGGGCCGTGCAACCGCCTTCCTGATGGACGTCCGCACGGCCACAGGCACGGACCGCCCCGCCGTACAGCAGACCGTCGCGGGTCCCGGGTGGCGAACATGGCGGTCGGGGCCGCCCCGGACGGCACGCTCGTACGGCCGAGCGATGAGCCCTCGGGCCAACTCGCGCCGTTGTCCCAGGAGCGGTCGAGCGGCTGTGCCCACGAGGGGTCCAGGGCGTCGCACGCCAGGGCACAGAGCGGCGTCGCGGCATGCGAGCGGGTGAGGAGGGCGACGAGTCCGGCCGGGGCGAAGACTTTCCGAACACCCGCTTCACGGCGCCGCGTTGAGCAGATCAAGGGCGCTCTGCTGTCGTGCGGCGTCCACCTTGTCGACCGGTCCCGACCAGCGCAGTCCGTATTGGTCGAGGGCGGTCCGGTCGCTCGTATGGGCGCGGTCCGCCTGGCGTTGCAGATAGGCGGTGTAGGGATGGTCCGACAGCGCCACATTGAGTTTGCCCAGACCGCGCACGTGCGCGCCCTTGAAGGACGGCCCGTCGCTGCCGCAGTCGCCGCCCTCGCACGGGTCGCGCAGGATGCCGTCGGCGGTGTGCAGCGAGGAGGTCGTGGTCGCGGCGTCGGCGATCTGCCGCGCACGGGCGAGCGGTGCGCCGTCGCCGGTGGCCCGGGACAACTCGGTGAGCGCGCCGAGCAGCACGCCTTGGTTGTACGACCAGACGGGCTGCCCGTTGTTGCGGCAGGTGGAGAGATCGATACCGTCGTTGACCAGGCCGGAGCCGTTGATCATGCCGGTGCCCTGGAACCAGGACCACCCGGCACGGGCCCGGCCGAGGTATGCCGTGTCGCCCGGGGTCCGGTTGTGCAGCGCGGCACTGAGCTGGATGTAGAGGGAGTTGGCGATGGCGTTCTTGTATGTCCTCGCCGTGCTCCACCACACTCCGCCGCCGCAGGTGTTGTCCCAGTACGCGGCCATGTGGTCGGCGTCGGCGCGGGCGGTGTTCAGATAGCGGCTGTCGCCGGTCAGGTCGTAGGCGGCTACCCAGGCGAGCCCCCACCAGCCGGTGTCGTCGATGTACTCGTTGCGGAACTGCCCGTCCCGCGAGTTCAGGTTCAGGTCGTACGTGCGGGAGATCGCGTACGAGTAACTGCCCATGCCCGACACGCGGATGTTGTCGATGAGGGCGTTCAGGGCGTTGGCCGAGTTCCACCAGCCGGTGGTGTCGAACAGGCCGGTTCCGTTGTTGTAGAGGGTCATCAGCCCGGTGGCCGCCGCCGTGCGCCGGTCGCCGGCGTTCCATGTGGTGCGGGCCCACGGGGTGCACGCGATCTCGGGGCGGTCACCGGCCTTGCCGCAGGCGCGCAGGGCGCCGACGCCGAGGTTGTTCCAGTCGTCCACGTTGTACATCGGCGTGCGCCGGCCACGCTGACCGCTCGGGACGGTCGTGTAGCCGAGCTTGCTGCCCGAACTCCAGGTCCGTCCGCCGTCGAAGGAGCGGTCGAGCCAGACCTCGTCGCCCGGGTTGCCGCTGTCGATGGACGCCCAGCCCATCGCGTCGGCGTCATCGAAGTGGAGACCGATCGACCGCCCGAAGAGGGTCGCCGTGACCGGGGTCCGGTCGCCCGGCGCGAGGGCGGGATCACGGCTGTCGCAGTACTTGTTGCAGATGGTCGCCGCCGCCCCGGTGCCGGCCGCGGACGCCGGCTGAGGCACGAAGGCCGCGAGCAGCGCCAGGGCGAGCGCCGCGGCCGGCCGTAGGAAGATACGGGGTCTTGGTAAACGGAGTCGTCGTACGGGAGTCATGGGGCTTCCCTGCCGGAACGTGCTCGGGTGCTGGATGTGAGAGCGCTCTCGGACGGTAGTGAGGGGCGGCCGAAGCGTCAACGGCACGCACACGTAGGCGAGTTGACGGATCCCGCTTCCACGCGACGCGTTCCCGTCCCCGGGCCGGACCGTGGACCCGCGGATCACCGGGGATGATCAGGTGTCGGGACTTACCGCTCGCTCCTCCACCTGCTTCTCGCCGACGCGGTCGATGCCGGACACGCCGACAAGAACGTTGCCGACACGGGCGAGGCCGACGCCGTGGCCCCGAGAAGCGCACATCCACAAGACCTGCACGGGCAAGCGTCGGGATGAACTCCAGCGAGCTGGTGCGCTGCCCGCCGAAGGACGGCAGCTACCGCACGGTCGACTCCCCGGAGTTTCTGTCTCACCTCGTCGGTGACCACGCCGCCCGCACCAAGCCGCAGGGGTGTGGGCGGCACCTGGCAGCCGGGGCCGGCCCTTCGTCAGGTCGCCGAGCCGGTGGGCGTCTCGACCGGCACCGTCTCCAACGTCCTGAACCGGCCGGCCAAGGTGGCCGAGGCGACGCGTGTCCGCGTCGAGAAGGCGATCGCCGACGTCGGCTTCGTCCGGCAGGTTGGTCCCGCGCGGGAGGCCGCCCACTGGCGGCGGTCCGGTCACGCGGCGTGGATCTTCCCCCCAGCCGCCACCGGCTGGTACCCGCGGCGCCCGCTACAGCCACATCACCGACTCGATGCGGGCGCTGCTGATGGAGCAGCTGACCGAGGTCTGGTACGAGTCGCTGGATACTGGCCTCGCGTTGTGCCCGTGCTCCCCGGTCCCGGTACTCAACCGGCTGTTGCAGCAACGTGCCGCGACGCGATAACACCCCGAATGCTCCAGGAACGCGATCAGGGCCGGTCTCCCGTGAAGGAAACCAGCCCGCCAACGCGGGAAAGGACGCGGCGCCGGACGCGCCCCAACACGCCTACATCGGATGCTCGGACGCGTAGTTGATCCCGAGGAGCAGGCCGGCCACACCTCCGAGAACCGCCCCTGCGGCGGCCCCAGCCGGTCCGCCGACCATCTCGCCGGCGATGCCTCCCACCCCGGCTCCCACCATGGCGCCCAGCACGGCGTATCCGGCCACCTGCCAATGGGTGAGGCGCTCCACGGAATCCACTTGGGCATGGTGAATGTTGTTGACGAGCGCCAGCGCTACTGGGCCCATTTCGGAGTTGTTGAGGATGTCTCTGCTGATGCGGGTGATCTGCGAGACATCGGGCTTTTCGCCGACGGCTGCGTTCACCAGGTTCCCCAGCTGACCTGCCTCAGCCGACGTGATTGCCTTGAGCTCGACCAGGCGAGCAAGGTAGTACGAGCAACGCTGAGGGGCGGACTTCCCGGCTTCCTTGTCCTGGCGGGCCAGCTCACGTTGAATGTGACCCGCCGACTGGGCGAATTCGGTCAGGAAATTGGAGGGCAGGACGAAGCCGTCGGACGACGGACTCATGCCCCGGGTCACCTGCCCGTCGCTCAGCTCCGATCTGGCCATCGGGCCATAGCGAGGTTCGAACTGCGCGCCGATGGTGATCACTCGTCCCACGGAGGCGAGATCGTCATTTCCGGTGGCAGCCGCCGCGCGAGCCATTGCCCGCGTGACGGAATCGACGAGATCTTCGACACTGACCGTGGCGGGGAGTTCGGATGCCATGTCTTGTTCCTCACAGGTGTGGTGGTTCGGCAACTTCTCTCTGTACAGAGGCCGGCGCCACGGTCGTGGTCACGATCTGAGGGCAGCGCATACACGCTTCCGCCTTCTCCTGATGCCACCACCGACAGGTGGGTCGCAGATGGCACGCGGGCAAGGTGCTGACAACGGGAGGCAGAAGCCGGGTGATCCTCTGCACCAGCGTGCAATGCGTCCCGTCGAAGTTGGTGCAAGCGGTCGTGGCGCAGTCGGCCGCGATGCGCAGCACTTCTGTGGGGCGCATCGGCGTAACGAGGTTCAGTACCTTTCCGTCGACGGGGAGCGGCTTTGACAGATAGCGCACCCGGGCGCCGGCCTCGCCCTCTACCACTCCAAGGACACGACTCCCGGTCATCTCGGGTTGCGCGCTGGGGCACATACTCTTCATGTCCCGCTCGGGCATCTGCACTCCCAATAACGCCGGCGAGTCCAACTGGGACGGTTTCCTTCAGCTCAAGCACCTGCGGCTCACGCTAAGCGCGGTCCGTGCACATCGCATCGCGGAGCGTGCCGAGGGGGGGACCCCTCGCCCGTGTGAGTGACCTTGCCCGGCAAGGCCAAGTCGCTCAGTACCCGCACCTTGCAGGGCATCCATTCGTGCTTGAACCGCGCGGTGAAGCGCGCCATGGCCCGGGACAAGGTGAAGCGCAACGTGGTCCGTTCCGGCGGGGACACCAAGACCCGGAAGTCCAGGCGCACGCTCGCCCCGCCTGCCCGGTGCGTGGAAGTGCTCTGGCAGCACTGGGAAGACCAGGGCTGGGACCGTCTCGCTGCTGGCGACGCCTGGGAGGAACACGGCTTGGTGTTCCCCTCGGCTGTCGGCAGGAAGCTGGACGCCACCAACGTACGGAGAGCCTTCCGCGCGGCCATCGCCAAGGCGGAGGGGGTGAACGCGGCCGAGTGGACCCCTCAGGAGCTGCGGCACAGTTTCGTCTCGCTGCTCTCGGACAGCGGGGTCCCGCTCGAAGAGATCTCGCGGTTGGTCGGACACTCCGGTACGGCCGTCACGGAGGAGGTCGACCGAAAGCAGATCCGCCCCGTGATCCAGACCGGAGCGGTCCCGATGGACGGCATTTTCAAGGCCGGTCCGGACCGGTAGTCACGCAGTTAGTCACGCACGTGAAACAGGTCAGGCACCTAGGAACGTTCCTAGGCGCCTGACCTGGTACTTCTCTGTCGGGGCAGCGGGATTTGAACCCACAACCTCTTCGTCCCGAATGAGGGAGGCGCCGTAAAGGGGGCGCGGGTCGCGGTGCTCTGACCTGCCGCTTAGCCCCAGATAATGCCAGGTCAGCGGGCTGCCTACAAGGGTGGTGCCCGGCTTTCCTACCTGTACGCGACTCCTCGGACACTTCTCGCGTACCCCTCGATCCTTCAAGATCACACCCAGCTCACACCCAGAATCCGCAGAAGTACGTCAGAAGTATGCGCAGGTCAGGGAGGCTAGCACCCAAGCGGCCACACCCCGCCGGCCGAGGACGAGAACGGGCCACACCCAGAACGCGAAGGCGCGGCCACCCCGGGGGAGGGTGGCCGCGCCGGTCCAGCAGCGGCAGCTACGACACTGTCTCGTCGGCGGGCCGCATCGGCCGGTCCGTCAGGTGCTGGAGTCGCGCCTCGAACTCCTTCTGGGCGTCCGGGGTGACGGACTCCAGGGCGATGAGCGCCGTGACCGCGACGTCCACCAGCTCCTTCACGACGTCGTTCATCGTGTGCGACTTCCCCTTGCGCGGGTTCGTGCCGTTCACCCCGTGCAGGGCCTCGGCCACCTCCCCGAACTCCTCGCCGATCTTGAGGACGCGGAACAGGATCAGCTCCCGCGCGGACAGGTCGCCGGACTTCTCGTCCAGGCTCTCGCGGATGCGGGCGATCTGATCCCACATGCTGTCGTTCGTCGCGTCGTGCAGCTCGCCGTTCATGGTCTCTCCCAGGGGTCGTACGGATGGTGGTCAGAACAGGGCAGCAGCGGACTCCTCGGCCCGCGAGGTGTCCGTCACCAGCAGCGGGGCCGCCGCGGTGGCAGAGAGCTGGACGGAGAGGGCCGAGTGATCGGTCAACCGCTCGCTCATGGTGCCCGGCTCGTGGACGTACGAGCAGCCGCGCAGGCCGTCGGCGAGTCGGCCGGACACGAAGGCGTGGTCGTACCGGTAGCCGTCGCCTGTTTTCCCGACCCAGGAGTATTCGAGCGCTTCCGGGTGCAGGGCCCGGAAGGCGTCCACGTACCCCGCCGACCCGAACCAGCCGTAGAACTCGTACTCGAACGGCGAGAAGAAGCGGTACCGGGGCACGAGGTCGTCCTCCAGGACGTTGAAGTCGCCGATCACGATCCGCGCGGCGCCCTCGTCGGCGGCGAGCGCACGGCGGCACGCCTGCAAGAACGAGCGCTTCCGCGCGGTCTTCTCCGCCGTGGCGTTCCGAGAGGGGACGTACAGGCCGATCACCTCCAGCTGCCCCTCGTCCGTGTCCACCGTGACGCCGACCGCACGGTGCGGCAGGTAGTCGACGCCGGTGTCCAGCGGCCGTGTCGCCAGGCGGCTGACGATCATCACGCCGCGCTCGCCGCGCTGCTCGGGCCTCGGGAACGTCACCGAGCACCCGGCCATGGTGAATCGCTCGGCCAGGAAGCGGCCCCCCTGGCTGTCCGCCGTCTCGGTGAGCACGAGGACCGGCTCCGGCCGCGCCGCCAAGTAGCCGGGCCCTCGCCATCGGCGAGCGCCTGGAGGTGCTCAAGGACTACCCGACCTCCCCGGGCTGCACGTCCCCGTTCGCTCCCGACTGGATCAACGAGATGGTGCGCCGGCAGGACGCCGCCCGTCAGGGCTGAGCGGGCAGCGACTCCAGGTAGGCGTCGCCCACCGACCGGGGCACCGCCATCAGCCACGCGTCCAGGACCAGCGGGACCAGTTCCCGCGGGGTGAGCACCGGCATCCGCAGGTGGACCCAGTTGTAACGCATGTCCGAGGTGCGCGGCAGCTGGAACTTCTCGGGCTCGGCGGCGATCAGCGACTCGCGTTCCTCCTTGGGGAACGCGAAGCCCATGGTCGTCTCGTCCGGGGAGACCGAGGCGTACACGATGCGGCCGACCTTGAACTTCACGTACTCCCGGATCAGGTGCTCCTCGGTGCGGGGCAGGTGCAGCGCCGCCGCCCGGACGTCGTCGAGGGTGATCACATGTCCCTCCCGAGGTCCGGTGCGTAGTGGACCAGTTCGAGCAGCAGGTTGGCCGGCGCCGGGGCGTACAGGAAGGCCACGGTCATGCCCTTGCGGGCGCCCTTGCACGGCTCCGCGTCGATCGCCGTGAAGCCCTGGCTCCGCAGCCGGGCCGTCTCGCTCTCCAGGTCGTCGACCTCGAAGGCGAGGTGGTACAGCCCCGGGCCCTGGCGCTCCAGTCGGCCGCCGATGGCGGAGCGCTGCTGGGTCGGGGAGACGATCTCCACGGCCGGGTTCCCGAGGCCGCCCCCGAACTGCCAGAACTCGCAGGCCACTCCGTAGCCGTCGGCATGCCCCTCGTCGTACTTGCGCATGCCCAGCGTGGTCATGAAGGCGGCCACGCCCTCGGGGTCCTCGGTGGCCAGCCCGATGTGGTCTATGCGAAGGATCACCGTGTGTCCGATCGGGTCAATGTGATGTACGCGTAGTCGTCCAGCATCTTGGAAAGCGGTCTGCCGGGACACCCGTACAAGTTGGCCAGCGCCTCCTCGTCCAGGCCGCTGTCGGCGAGAACGCGCCGGGCCCAGTCACGGTTGAGGCGCTGGTGGGCGAGGTAGGCCGCCGCGTCCCTGGCGCCGTGCAGCTTGCGGGCGATGGCCTCGTCCCAGGGGACCAGGGAGTACGGGCGCAGCCCGTGGAGCAGCTTCGAGGCGGCGGTCGCGCCCAGGGTCCGGGGCCGGCCCGGGGTCCCGGCGGTGAGTGCGCACAGGTCGGCGTAGCACTCGCCGAGCGGCGCGATGTCGTCGTCGGTGAGTTCGCCGAGCCGGGTACCCGGTTCCGGGAGGAGCTTGTACCAGCGCGCGGTCCACTCGTGCAGGGCGGGACCGAAGAGGTCCGGCTCCCCGGCACGGGGGTAACGGATCCTGCATCCCCAGGAGTTCAGCCACTTCAGCGCGGCGGCGGGGTCGTCGTGCGGGAGGGGTTCGTACGAGGCCGGCGCGGGCGGGGCCGG
>NZ_FMDK01000389.1 GCF_900091995.1 Streptomyces sp. MnatMP-M17 | reverse complement strand
GACGCCCGCGCGGCCCGCCCGCCCACGTGGACGGGCCCGCCGCTCCGCCCGGTCAGGCGGCCTTCAGCGCCGCCAGGCGCGCTTCCACCTCCGCGCTGTCGCCGACGCTGTCCAGCCGCTCGAACTGCGCGTCCAGGGACGAGGCGGCCAGCTCCTGCTTGCCCGTCGCTCTCGCCTCCTCGCGCCGCACCTTGTCCTCGAACCGGCCGATCTCGCTGGTCGGATCCAGCACATTGATGTTCTTGACCGCGTCCAGCATCTGGTTCTGTGCCTGGGCGGTCTTGGCCCGTGCCACCAGTTCGTCGCGCTTCGACTGCAACTGGCCCAGCTTGGACCGCATCCGCTCCAGACCAGTCTTGAGCTTGTCCACGACCTCCGTCTGCGTGGCGATGGCCGGCTCCGCCGTCTTCGCCTCTTTCTCGGACTGGAGTTGCCGTTCCAGGGCCACCTTGGCGAGATTGTCGAAGGTGTCCGCCTCCGTGCCATGGCCGCCCAGGCGCAGTTCGTCCGCCTTCCTGCTCGCCGCGAGCGCCTTCACGCCCCACTCACGGGCCGCTTCCACGTCCTCCTGGTGATCCTGCTCCAGCAGACGGAGATTCCCGATGGTGCCGGCCACCGCCTGTTCCGCCTCGCTGATGTTGTTGATGTAGTCGCGGATCAATTGGTCCAGCAGCTTCTGCGGATCCTCCGCCTGGTCCAGCAGCGCGTTGATATTGGCCTTCGCCAGCAGTGTGACGCGCCCGAGGATGGTCTGCTTGGTCATTGCTCTTCTCCTTGTGGGGGAAAGGGAATTGCGTATTGCGTCAGAAACGGCCGCCACCGCCCATCCGGGCGCGCGTACCGCCGCCGCCGAAACTGCCGGGACGGCCGCCGCGATAACCCCCGCCGAAGCCCCCGCCTCCGCCCAGTCCGCCTCCGCCGCCGAACAGGCCGCCGAGGATGATTCCGCCGAGCACGGCGCCGCCGAGCCCGCCTCCCGCGCCCGGTACGCCGCCCATGCCGTACCGGCTTCCGTACGAGGCCACATCCTGCTCGGCGAGATACTGGGCCTCCCGGGCCAGCTCGTCCGCGAGCTGCGTCTCGGCCAGCGCGGCCTGTACGTCGGCCGACGCCGCCGCATGCCCGCGCTCCAGCCGCCGCTGCGCCTCCACCAGCCGGGTACGCGCCTGGCTGCCCACCGCTCCTCGATGGGTGGTGATGTAGTCGGAGGCGGCGCCGATGGCCGAACGGGCGCTGAGCGTCGCCTGGTCGAGGAGTGTGCCGGCCCGGCGGATGCCCTGCTCGCGCTCGCGGGCCCCGGTCAGTGCTTCGTCCAGGACCGCGTCCGTCTCCTCGACCCGGCGCAGGGCGTCGATCGGGTCGTACCGCCCCGCGTCCAGTTCACGCCGTACCTCCGCGACCACCGCCTCGGCGCGGCCGATCCGGCCCTGGAGGTCGGCCGTCGACACGCCCGGCGTGGTGCCGCGCAGCAGACCGCGGGCGTCGGCGAGATCCGTCTCCGTCTCGGTGAGCGCGCCGGGCAGCTTCCCGGCCGCCTCCGCGAGCTCCAGCGCGCGCCGTTCGACCGCCTCGACCAGGATGGCCGCCTGTCCGATGGCGGCCTCCGCGGCCCGTACATGCACGGCCGCCTTGCCGTTCTCCGCCGCGTCGATGAATCCGCGCGCCTTGTCCAGACCGGCGGAGGCGAACTCCAGCCGGTCCTCGGCCTGCTCGACGCTGTCCGCGACGGGCGCGGAGGCGGAGTCGGCGTACCGTTCGCGCAGCGCGGAGAGTGTGCCGCGTGCCGTGGTGGCGCGTTCGCTCAGCTCGCGGAAGGCGGTTCCCGCCGAGTCCAGCGCCTGCGGCGCGTTCTGCTCCATGGCCCGCAGCCGGTCGAAGTCCTCGGACTCCGCGTCCAGCCGGTCGTTGGCCTCCGTGCAGCGCGCGATGATCTCGTCCAGCATCCTGCGCCGGGTCGCGTCGTCCTCCGGAATCGCGTCGTCCAGTTGCTGTCGCAGCCGGAACGCCAAGGTCAGCTGGCCCTTCGCGAAGTGTACGGCGTCGGTGAAGGGCGCGGCGGCCTCCTCACCGAACTGCGCGGTGGCGAAACCCAGTTCCTCCTGGCTGGTGCGCAGGGCGTCGTCCGTCTCGACCAGGAGCTGTTTCGCCCGGCCGTCCAGCTCGGGCAGCGGCGTCGGCGGTGGCTGCGGAGCTCCGCCGGGAGAGCCCCAGCCCTGCTCGCCGGCGCGCGTCGAGGTGCGGGCCGCCATCCGCCGCTTGCGCTTGCCGTAGACGTACGCCGCGAGGGCCGCGAACGCGAGTACGACGGCGATGGGCAGCACCAGATTGGTCGCGGCGCCTCCATTGGCGGCCCTGCCGCCCGGATCCGGCTCGCCGGGAGTGATGGCGGGCGTGGGTATGGGCCGGCCCGCGAGCACCGCGTCGTATCCGTTCGCGGCACCGATCGCCGCGCCCGCCCAGTCGTTCTGCCGTAGCGCGGGCTCGACGGCGGTCCTGGCGACATCGGCGAGCTGGCTGTCGGTGAGCGGAGCGCCTACATCGACGGAGTAGGCGTACAGCCGGTCATGGGTGGCGACCGCCAGCAGAATGTCGTCGCGGCCGAGGCCGCTGCGTACGGCTGTCGAATCGGCCCAGCTCTGCGGCGAGTGTCCGGAGAAGTCACGTACGTAGGCGACGAAGAGCTGGACGTGTCTGTCCGAGTAGAGACGGTCGAGTGAATCGCCGACCGCCGCCTTGCGGTCGCCGAGCGCTCCCACCTTGTCGGTGATCTGTCCTTGCCGGGACAGTGTGATCGGGCCCTCGGCCTGGGCGCCCCGGATACCGGGTATGGCCAGGCACCATGCCATGACCAGTACGGCCAGAAGCGTCCGGCCGGCTATGTGCGTCCGGGTGGAGCTCTCGGGAAGCATCACAATTGGGAGGTTATGTCTGCGATGGACCGTCCGCGACCGGAAATGACCGCCACCGGCGCGGATACCGCGCGCCTGCCGCCCGGTTCCGGCGCATAGCCTGGTCGTCCTCATGACCGCACGGTCATAAGGCGCTCAGGGGGAGGAGACGGCTTTGCGGGCACGGCTGCGCGGATTCGGACGTACCTTGAGGACGCCGCTACGGGCCTGGCGCAGCCCACGCGCACGGTGGCCCAGGAGGATCGTGGCGGTACTCGCCGTGCTGCTCGTCGTACCGGTGGCCACCGCCGCCGTCTCGCTGCGGATCAACTACGCGGGCGACATCGAGGACGGCACACGGACGCGCGGCCGGGATGCCATCTGGCTGGGCCATGCCTGGGTGGACGGCCGCAAGAAGGACGCGGATCTCGACGCCTTCGCGGAGCGCATCCGCGGGACCGGAATACGCGATCTGTATGTCCACACCGGCCCGCTGGAGCACGACGGAACACTGCCCGCCGCCCGCTATCCCCGGGCCCGGTGGCTGATCGACGCCGTACACCGCACCATTCCGGGCGTACGGGTGCACGCCTGGCTGGGTGACGAGCTGGCGACCGAGGGCCCCGAGGGACTGCGGCTGGAACGGACGGCGTCACGCGCCGCCGTGGTGCGCTCGGCGAAACAGATCCTGGACGCGGGATTCGACGGTGTCCATTTCGATCTGGAGCCGCTGCACTCGGGAGACCGGGATTATCTCTCGCTCCTCGACGATCTGCGCGTGCTCACCCGGGCCAGGGACGTACCGCTCTCCGTCGCCGCCCATCAGATCGATCCGCTGCCCGCGCTGCACTCCGTCGCCGGCGCCCTCACCGGACATCCCAAGTGGTGGTCACAGGCGTTCTTCGCGGAGGTGGCCCGGCGGGTCGACCAGATCGCGGTCATGTCCTACGACACCGCGATGCCGCTGGAGAGCCTCTACGGCGGTTATGTCGCCCAGCAGACCACGCTCGCCCTGGAGGTCACACCGCGCGACACCGATCTGCTGATGGGACTGCCGTTCTACTACGAGGAGGACATGAGCCATCACGGCCACGCGGAGACCGTCGCGGCAGCGGTCCGTGGCACCAGGCTGGGCCTGGGACGCACGGACCGCGACCGGGAGCGGTTCGGAGTCGCCATCTATGTCGACTTCGCCGCGCGGGAGGGCGACTGGACGGCGTACCGCGAGGGATGGGGCTGCGTCACGGCTGGATGCTGAAACGCTCCTTCGCCAGCAGCGGCCGTACGCGCGAGGCGAATCCGCCCGTACGGAACGGCCGCTGGAGCAGGCCGGGACGCAACTCCTGGGCGAGGGCCGCGGCGATCATTCCCTGATCGAGGGCGAGCACGAAGTCGCTGACCCGGCCCGTTCCCACATTGACGGAGTCGCGGAAGCCGTAGCGGTCGTCGTACGCGCCGAAGTCATGTGCGAGCGCCTTCAGGTTGGCGAGGGCCTCCGTGCGCGCCTGCGGGAGCGCGAGGAAGGAGGCATGTGGCGTGACGACGCCATTGGTGTAGGCGGAGGCGGGCGGCAGCGGCTCGCCGTACGTGACGAAGGTACGGTCGGTGTTGGAGGCGTAACCGTCGATCTGCATGCCGATCGCGTCGACGCCGTACTCCTGATAGCCGCCCTCGGGCACATTGGAGGGCGAGAAGCCCCAGTAGCCGTAGCCGGCCTCCGCCAGGCCGTGTTCGATCTGGGAGCGGACATAGCGGCTGTGGTTGATGCCCCAGGAGCCGGGCGACCACTCGGTCTCGGGCACGAAGAGAGGCACCATCAGCGCCTCGAACATCGAGCCGCCCCAGGTGGGAACGAGCTTGCGGCCCCGGTAGGTGTAGTGGCCCTGCCAGACACGGACACCGTCGATGGTGGCGTACGTTCCCTGCGGCGGCTGCTCCTGCCCGTTCTCGGGAACCAAGGTGCGCAGCATGTGCCAGTAGTGCTCGCCGGGCAGGCTGCCGTCCGCTATGCCCAGATAACTGGCCATGCGCGGCTCGGTGTTGAGAGCTCCGTAGTGGTGACCGGTGGGCTCGCCTGTGTCGGTCCAGAAGCCGCCGCGGAGCTGGCCGGGCCGGGCCACCGGGTCCGCCGGGTCGTACGGCGTGTAGTAGTACGACCAGTCCGCGGTGGCGAGCAGCGCGGCGACCCGAGGGCGCAACGACGGATCCGCGTCGGCGGCGATACGCAGACCGGTGACGAGCCAGGCGTTGTCGACGGAGGAGAGGAAGGGACGGATCGGATCACCGGTGTCCGGCCAGCTCGTGAGGACGGAACCGTCGTGGGCGTCGTACCAGTTGAGCCAGAAGCCGTGGTGGCGTTCGAGGCGCTCGACGGCCGAGACGGTACGGGCCAGCCGGCGGCGCATGGTGTCCTGGTCGATCACTCCGAGGCCGGCCGCGGCGACGGTGGACCAGAGCCCGCAGCCGATATTGGTCGGTGAGGTGTTACGGGACGGCACGGGCGTGCCGGAGCCGCTGAGGTCGATCTTGTCCGCGGCGAGACCGAGATCGGTCGTCATGGCCTCGATCGAGTGATACGTATCGCGGAACCAGCGGCGCAGCAGCGCGGTATCGGAGGTGTGGGAGACACCGGCACGCGATGCGGCGGCAGCGGGCGCGGCGAGTGCAGGTGCGGATACGGCTCCGAGGGACAGAGCGGCGGCCCCGGTCCCCGCGGCGGCGAGAAACGTGCGACGGTCCATAAGAGTCCAGCTCCTCTTGACGGATGTGGAGTTGCGGCTGTGGTTGCGGCTGTGCTGTTGGCGGTGGCAGTGGCAGTGGCTGTGCTGTTGGCGGTGGCCTCCGAAGCGGCCTAGGGTCTTTCGTTTGGATCAGGCTGGGTGGGGGAGCGCCCGCCGCGGGAGCGGCTGAT
>NZ_FMDK01000682.1 GCF_900091995.1 Streptomyces sp. MnatMP-M17 | reverse complement strand
CGGCGCGTCCGGCTCCCAGGATCCGGCCGCGGCGGCCGGCGCGTCCGGCGGGACGATCGACCCGGACACCGGCGAACTGATCACCAATGACGGCGCGTCCGGCGGCGGCGACTCCTCGGTCGTCGCGAACCCGGTCACCCTCGCCTCCGGCGAGGCATCGGGACTGCGTGGCGCGCTGATGGCGCTCTCCGCCCTGCTGCTCGTCGGTGTGATCATCGGCCCGCCGCTGACGGCACGCGCGCTGGCCGCGCGGACACGCCGTAGGGAGGGATCGGGATGAGCGTGCGCGGCATGCCCGTCTCCCGGCGGGTGAAGACGGGTCTCGGCGCGCTGGCCGGCGCCCTTCTGCTGGCCCTCGTACCGCTGCCGTCCGGACCTGTCCAGGCGGCGGAGGCGCCCGAGATACGGGCGGCGGACGCCGACGCGGAGGACTCCGCGATGACGCTGAGCGGCAAGAAGGGCCCGTACGACGACTTCTCCGACCTTGAGGTGACGGTCCACCAGACCAAGAACCTGCGTGCGCAGGGCGTCGAGGTGACCTGGAAGGGCCCTGAGACGTCGACGTCCACGGACTACATGAACTTTCTCCAGATCATGCAGTGCTGGGGGGACGGCGCCGCGGGGCCCGAACGTGAACAGTGCGAGTACGGACTGAACAACGCGAGCGACCGCAACCTGGGCCTGCGAACGCTGCCCAAGGGCACGGATCCCCTGGAGCGGAAGTACGCCGAGGCCCCGGCGGGCAGCAACCCGTTCGTGCCGTTCCAGCCGGTGGTCGGTGAACCGACCGACACGAACACCGACGCGACGTACTTCAGCAACAACGACACGAACGCCCAGCCCTACCTGCGGATGAGGCAGGACGGCACCGGCGAGGCGGTCTTCGAGGTGAAGTCGGCACTCGAAGCCCCGTATCTGGGCTGCGGTGAGATCGACCCGGCTGCCGGGCGGACGACGCCCCGGCGATGCTGGCTGGTCGTCATCCCCCGTGGCACACACGATCCGAACGGCTCCTCCGAGGTCAGCACGGGGCTGACGACCTCCGCCCTGAGCCAGACCAACTGGGACCAGCGGATGGTCTTCCCGATGGACTTCAGCCCGGTGGGCGACACCTGTCCCGCCGACAAGCAGGAACGCCGCGTCATCGGGTCCGAGCTGCTCACCGACGCCATCACGTCCTGGCAGACGCAGTTGTGCTCGGGCGCCGACGCGCGGTTCTCCTTCAGCCAGTCCGGCGAGGACTACGCGCGCAGACTCATCGAGAATCCCACATCCACCTCGCCCGGAACGGCCATCACCGTGGCACCGGTCGAGGGCGGGACGGAGGTCGTGCACGCTCCCGTGGCGGTCAGCGCTCTGACGGTCGGCTTCTTCTGGGAGGACGGGAACGCCGGGCAGGTGCGTGATCTCAAGCTCAATCCACGCCTGCTGGCCAAGCTGCTGACCGGTTCGTACCCCTACGACATCCGGGAGATGACCTTCCAGGATCCGGTTCCGGACCATCTCAAAACAAATGCGCTGTCCCTCATTGTCGATCCGGAATTCAGAAAGCTGAACCCGTATTTCGACCGTGACACGGCGCCTCAGCTCGGGCCCAACGCGATAATCCTTCAGGCCGGTAATTCGGACGTCAATTCCCTGCTCTGGCGCTACCTCCAGTCGGACACCGAGGCCCGGGAATTCCTGGAGGGGAAGCCGGATCCCTGGGGCATGAAGGTGAATTCCTTCTATCTGCCGCTGGGTCTTGACAAGGACGCCCCGATCGACTTCCCGAAGGCGGACCCGACGCTCACCGAGGTGTCGATGACAACCGGGGACGAGATACGGAAGATCTCGTACGGCCAACTGGAGAAGTCCCCCTATTCCAACGACATGCACAACGGGGCGCTGAAGGTCCGGCGAGGTTCCAACGGGGCGACCTTCCAAGCCGCCCAGGACGTCAGCGCACCCAGCGGCGTCAAGCTCGTGGCACCGAACGTCATCCCGGGACAGCGCAAGGCGTACGCCTTTGTCGACGCCGTGTCCGCGATGCGTTACGGGCTGAATTTCGCCGCGCTCCCGAACGCCGACGGTGTGTATGTCAAGCCGACCGCCGACGCCCTGCTGAAGGCGGTCGACCGTATGCCCGACTCGGCCGTGCGGGGAGTCAAGGCACCGACGCCGGCCACGGCGAAGAACGGCGCCTATCCGCTGACGGCGGTCGCGTACGCCGTCGCTCCGCTCGACCAGCCCGCGGACGCGCGCCAGGACTACGCGCGGCTGATCCGGTACGCGGCGGGCCCCGGCCAGACCTTGGGGCTGGAGCCCGGAGAGCTGCCGCCCGGGTATGCGCCGATGCCCAAGGCGATGCGTGACCAGGCGCTTTCCGCCGCCGACCGGCTCGAACGCGGCAAGCCGGCCGACCCGGACGCCTCGCCGTCCGATGAGAGTTCGATCGCCGGCAGCAGCGGTGGCGGCAGCGCCGCGGCCGAAGAGACCGGCGAATCCGCCGGCGGCGACGGCTCGGGCACCACGGCGGGCGCCGGGGACGGCGGAGCGACGGACGGAGGCGCCG
>NZ_FMDK01000034.1 GCF_900091995.1 Streptomyces sp. MnatMP-M17 | reverse complement strand
GGACGTGGCAGGTCACCGCTGGCCTGTACCTCCGTCACGGCGGCCCTTGTCGCGAGTGGCATCACTCGCTTGTGCACCTCGGCGCTCGCCTTCGGCCCGCAAGCTGGACTCGCCGTACTTGGTTTCGGTCGTAGGCGACTGCTGCTGGGGCTCTCCGGCCGCGCCATGCACGGTGGCGGCGATGCCAGCGGCGGTGATAGCTCCCTTGACCGCGTTGCCGACGGCTCCACGACCACGACGGCCGCCACCCTGGCGACGCCTCGCGCTGCTGCACCCCTTGCAGGCGCAGTCGGACAACGGGTTGTCGAGAGTCTCGAACTTCCCCGTGTATTCGTTCTTGTGCCGGACGGACATAATCGCCGTCCTCCTTCCCCGCATAGTCGCGGACAGAGGAATGGACGTGCGAGATTCGCACGATTCACTGCCACGGACTTGACCGGGCGGAATTCGCGCTACAGGTGCAACTTGCAAGATCGCACCTGTTCTCAGTGGGCGATTATGAACGAAAGTAAGAATTAAGCAAGCATAAGCTTCCACCGCGCCGCCGCCAACAGCGTGCCCGATAAGTGTAGCCATTGACTAAACTGTCTATTCATGATTAAACATATATAGTCGACCTGCTCCTTCTTTGGTAGACGCCCCTCTCGCCTGAGCTGCAATCTGCTTTGTGGCTCACGCGAGGGTGGATGGTCTGCCCGGGAAGTGAGCGGCAGATGGACGACGATTACAGGCGACGCCTCCTTAAGTTCGGCGTGACGCCGATGGCCGAACAGGCGGCAGCCGCATTGCGTGCGCTCCTTCCGACCGAGGACGGTACGGTCATGTATCTCCTGGTTGAGAAAAGGATGGACCGCTGGCTCTGCGATGCTGCGCTCCGTCGCCGTGTCGGAGGAACCGGATGGAAGGACACGCCCCTCAATCTCACCAATGAGCGCGCGGCGGCGGCCGAACTCCTTATGGCCGCAGGGGCATATCACTATTTCCTGATCCGGGGCGCATGGCGATACTGGCATCAGCGCAATCCGAACTGCACGTACGCCCCTGATCTTCCTCAGTACGGGAAGAAGGCAGTGCGGGTGGTATCCCTAGACGTCCGACAGCAGTTGAGAATCGAGATCGACAGCCTGAGCTACCCGAGTCACAAGGTGCTCAGGGTGTTCCCCTGAAGATCGAGAACACAACTCGCTATCCGCCCGCCGACCCGGAGAAATAATAGGTCGGCAAGTAACCCGAGGGCTGGATCGCATATCAAGCCGCCGGGTTACTTTCTTTATTGCCTATTGTGCCGGTGGGTGCCGATGATCCTTCCATGAGGCCGCGAATGGCAATCGCCAGCTCCAGCATGAGGTCATTCCAGATGTAGCTTCGCCGAACAGTGTCGGCTTGGATGCCGTAGGGGCTGAGGATTGCTCCCGCCTCTTCCCGGCGTCGTTGAAGCGTCGTCCGGTCGAAAGTCGGCGTGAAGGCGCAGAGAACTTCCAGGGCACGTCCGGTTGGGCCGCCCAGCGCAGCACAGGCACGCCGAATGAGATTTTCCGACTCTCTGGCTCGGTCGTCAGCCTGCATCTCGGGATAGTGCTCCGGTGGATACAAGAGAGACGCCAGCTCGTCGGCGTAGGTGTAGAGCGCGATCGCGCGCACGCCCCGGCGCTTCCTGAGCGCTCTGTCGAGCTGGAACGCGATGGTCTCTGGGGTGGTGGCACCTGCGTCCGTCACGGCGATCCCCCGTGGTCCAGGGAGGCCGCGCGCGGTCCGGTCTCGGTATCAAACGCAGATGCGGCTGACTCCGACCCGGTCTAGCGAGGGTCTACGGAGCGAAATCAGACCACCTGTACCGCACCGGACGGAGGACCCTCGTGTCTCGGTACGTCCCTCGATGATGCCAACTCTCTGCCACTTCTGTCCACAGACTCTTACCGCCCAGCCCAGGCAGCCTCCTTGCACCAGCCCCGGTCAACCCGACCGGCGGCGCGAAGGGAGCAGCCATGAGCGAACTCGACTACTACGGCAGCAGCCCGCCGACCCTGCTCACATCCAACGGCCGGGCGCTGGCCCGCGACCTGGCCGCCGTACGGCGAGCGACCAGCATCGGGCTGGCGAAGGGCGACGGTCTGGCCGCGTTCGCCGACCAGGCCATGAGCAACCTCACGGCCCTCGACCGGCAGCGGCGCTTGCTGGCACGCGGTGACGAGACCCTGAACAACCTCCTCATGGAGGTCGAGATCGGTCACGTCATGTGCGTCATCAACGAGCAGCGCGGCATGTACCGGCGGTACTGACATGGCCGACATCGACCCGGAACTCATGGACGAACGAGTAGCCGCGCTGGACGACAAGCTCGCGGACTTGCTCGCCGACATCGAGGCCACCTGCGTGACGTGGGCTCTCGGCCTGGCCGGCGCCGTGGAGCGACCGGCCAGCCCCGAGGAGGCCTGATGCAGTTCATCGCGGTCCTTCTCATCGGGACGGTCATCCTCGCCTACGCCGTCGCCCTGCTGGAGCGCTACGGCCACTTCTTACTCGTGCTGACCGGCGAAGTCCTCCTCGGCCTGCTCGCCCTGGTCGTCCTGGCGCTCGTTGTCGGGGCCGCCTGGTCGTGGTTCTGCCACTGGTGGGAGCTGCGACAGGTCCGCAACGCCGCAGCGAAGGCGATCCAGCGCACCACCGCTCACTACGAACAGTCGCGGGCCGAGATGGAACAACTTGCCCGCCTCTACCACCTCCGAAAGGGGATCACCCAATGACGTTCACCGCCTATTACGTCCTGCTCGCTCTCGAACTCGTCGCCCTGGCGGTTCTGGTCGTGCCGCCGGTCGTCGCGGTCATTCGCATGGACAACGAGGCGACCACTGAGCGCCAGGCTGCCAAACGGCGAATCGCCGCCCGCGAGTTGGCAGCCGCCAAGCTCCCCGCCGCGCCGGACAACCCGCCCGACCCGAAGGAGCTGACATGAGCGGACAGATGACGCCGGAGCAGGTGTCCAACCTGGTCACGATCGGCGCGCTCATTCTGCTGGTCGTCGCGCTCCGCATCACGGGTCGCTGGGCCTGGAACAAGTGGCTCAGCGACGTGCCCGACGACGGTCTGACGCAGGAAGAGCGTGACCTGCGTCTGGTGCAGCGCAGGGGGCAGCGATGAGCCGCCACCAGCCGTACCGAGGGGCGCATGGGCGCCGCTACCAGGCCGTCATGAAGTCGTGGCGACGCCTGCGCCTCGCCGAACCCGAGGCAACAGTCCGCTATCGGTCCCGGCGCCGGCATCTCCTTGAGGAGCTGCGCGCGCTCGACCTCGAAACCTACGAGTACTAGGGACGGCCATGCACCGTCCAGGGATGTTCAGCAAGCTCCTGACCGGCGTGTTCGGTGCGCTGCTGCTGGTGCTCCTGGTGGCCGGGGTGGCGCGAGCAGCCTACGAACTGCTCGCGCCGCTCGTCCCCATCCTCATCACCTTCGTGGCTCTCGGAGCCGTGTACTGGTTCATCTTCCGCGGCATCCGCCGTCGTTGACTCTGACCTGGAGTGCTGCGGAATCAACAGCCGTCCATCTGGCGGCGCGGCGGCTGTAATTTCTACGGCTCGACCGCGCCGCCCGTCAGCTCCATAACAACAAGAAGGGAGTGCATCCGTGTTTTCGCAAGCTCGGCTGCTTCGCGCAGCCCTAACCAACGGAAAGGCTCCCTATGAACAAACCAAGAAAGAAACTTCGCGTCATTGGCGAACGCCGCGCCCAACTCGACGTTGCCCGCTTCGCTGACGCGCTCATCGCCCTCGCGCTGCACCGGCTGAGCGCAGCCATCGAAGCCGACTCGGCCGCTCCTTCGGGCGCTCGGGTCGATCAGGAGCGGCCGTCATGATGCTGGCCCTCCTCATCGCTGCCGGTGGCCTCACGATTCTGGGCCTGATTATCGGCGCACGCTGGCTCGACGCCTTGACGTGGCGTCGTCGGCTGGTCGCCTACCAGCTGCGGCTACCGTCCGGCCTAACGGCCGAACAGGTGAGCGGGTGGCTCGGGTCCGTCGCGGCCGACTCCCAACACTGGCCGATCGGCATCGAGATCGAGGCCGCGCGGGACGGCATTGCCTTCTACCTGCTCATGAGCCGGTCGCACGAGACGAGCACCCTTGCCCGGCTCCGCTCGGCACTCCCCGGCGTACGCGCCGACCTCTCACCTGACTACCTCGCGTCGCGGCCGGCGGTGCGCGCGGCGAGAGAGTTCAAGCTGACCAGCTCACAGCGGCCCTTGGCATCTGACCGTGCTCAGGCTGCCGTCACCTCACTGCTCTCCGGTCTGCATCCCTTTGCGTACGGCGAATCGGTGCGCGTGCAATGGCTGCTGTCGGGTGGCCGCGTCTCCCTGCCAAGCAAGGAGGAGGCGGGCGAGCTGGCCCGCGCGGTGCGCGCCAAGAACGCCGCTCCGGTCTTCAACGCCGTGACTCGCGTCGCCGTGTCGGCACCGTCGCGCGCTCGGGCTGGGAACCTGCTCGTCCAAGTGACCAACGCCTTCAAGATGCTGGACGCTCCAGGCGTCTCGGTCTTGCCGCGGCTGCTGCCGCTGTCCACGGTGACCGAACGCCTCTACCGGCGAGCCGTACCTCTCACCGTCTGGCCGATGCGCCTCAACACTGACGAAGCTGCTGGACTCCTCGGCTTCCCGCTCGGCAACCTGCACTTGCCGGGGCTGGAACCCGGCCGCGCCCGGCAGCTACCACCGCCTCAGGACATGGCCCGCTCGGGCCTGGTGCTCGCTGCCAGCAACTTCCCCGGCGCCCAGGACCGCCCCTTGGCTCTCGCTACTAGCGACCGGCTTCGCCACCTGCACCTGATCGGGCCGACCGGCGTCGGCAAGTCCACGCTCATCGCCAACGCTGCGCTCCAGGACATCGAACGCGGTGACGGCCTGGTGCTCATGGACCCTAAGAGCGATCTTGTGTCCGACGTCCTGACCCGCGTACCGAACGCCAGGACGAAGGACGTGATCGTCCTCGACCCGTCCGCCACCGACTTCCCGATCGGCTTCAATGTCCTGCAGGTCGGTCGCAGCGAGCACGAGCGAGAGCTTGTGGTCGATCACGTCGTGCACGTCTTCTCGGAACTCTGGCGTTCGTCCTGGGGACCGAGGACGAGTGACGTGCTCCGTACCTGCCTGCTGACGCTCACCCATACACGCGCCGCGGACGGTTCCGCCTTCGCGCTGACCGAGGTTCCCGAGCTGCTGCTGAACCCGACCTTCCGCAAGTTCGTCACGGCACAGGCCGGCGTCCCCGACTCCGTGCGTAGCTTCTGGGCAACCTACGAGCGAATGAGTGAAGGCGAACGCACGCAGGTCATTGGCCCGAGTCTCAACAAGCTGCGCAGCCTGACCACTCGTACGTCGCTCCGCCTCATGCTCGGCCAGAGCAGCGGCATCGACCTGGCCGACGTGTTCACCAAGCGTCGCGTTGTCCTGGTCGCCCTCAGCAAGGGCACGGTCGGCACCGAAACCGCCCACCTACTCGGGTCGCTCCTCATGGCCGCGCTGTGGCAGACCACCTTGGCGCGTGCTGCCGTTCCGGCCGACAAGCGCCGACCGGCGTGGGCCTACCTGGACGAGTTTCAAGACGTGTTGCGGCTCGGGACAGATGGCGAACTGGCCGACATGCTGGCCCAGGCGCGCGGCCTCGGTCTGGGGCTGACGTTGGCGCACCAGTACCTCGACCAGCTTCCCCGCCAGGTACAGGCCGCCGTCCTGGGCACCGCCCGATCGCAGGTCGCTTTCCAACTTGACCACGACGACGCCCGCGCCCTGGAGAAACGCTTCGCCCCGGCGCTGACCGCAGCCGACCTGATGGGCTTGCCTGCGCACGAGATCGCCATCCGGCCGAGCATCGGCGGCCAAACACGACCACCAACAACCGGACTCACGCACCCGCTCAGTGAGCCGACGCATGATCCGATCGTGCTGGCCGAGCAGAGCCGTCAGCGCTTCGGCGTGGCTCGGGCCGATGTCGAAGAAGCACTCCGCTCCCGCATCGAGACCCCGGCGGCGGGCAAGATCGGCCGGACGCGGCGCGGGGGTGCAGCGTGATGGCGCGTCGCGTTTGGGGCTTGGGGTTCGGGGTCGCGGGAGCGAGCGGCAGTGTTGGTATCGCAGTTGGTTTCGCTCCCCACCTCAATTCCCATCCCTCCCTGTCAAAGCCCCGTTTCCGTTCTCCAGCGCCAGCGAAACACCTCGTCCCCACGGGGGACGAGGTATGACTACTCCTCGCCTCCCTCGCAACCAGCGGCTCGGCACGGCCCGCGTCATGGCCTTGACCGAATCGCTGACCGACCGCGAGTGGTCGATCCTCGGCACGGTCAACCGGCTCCGGCTGGCAACGGGCATCCAGATCGAACGTCTGCACTTCGCGGACCTCACGGGCAAGAGTCGGTCGGTCGTCCGATGGCGGGTGCTCAAGCGGCTGGTCGACGCCCAGGCCCTCATGCCGCTTGCTCGTCGCGTTGGTGGCAGCCTCCGCGGTTCGGGACAGCTCACCTACGCCCTGGACACCACTGGCGAGCGGCTGCTACGACTGCGCCGCAACCTGTCACAGAGCAAGGAGCGCATCCGACGACCGGGGCCGATCGGGGATCGGTTCGTGGCGCACACGCTCATGACGAGCGAGCTGTACGTGCAGATGGTCGAGCGCTCCCGAGCCGAGAGCTTCACCCTCGATGACTTCCAGGCCGAGCCCGCCGCATGGTGGCCGAACGGGGCCGGCGGATGGATGAAGCCCGACGCCTACCTGTCGGTGTCCGCAGGCGAGTTCACCGACCACTGGTGGGTGGAGGTTGATCTCGCCACCGAGGCAGTGCCGACCTTGCGCGGCAAGTTCCTCGCCTACATCGACTTCGTAGCACTCGGGCAGCTCGGCCCTGGCGATGTTGTGCCGCGCGTCCTGGTCACCGTGCCGACCCCGGAACGACGCGACGTGATGGCCAGTGTCATTGCCAAGCTCCCCGCACCAGCCGACGAGCTGTTCGCCGTGGTGCTGCACGACGAGGCCGTGGGTTGGATCACGGCGGAACTCAGCGAGGTCGCTCATGAGTAGGTCACGTCCCCGCGACTGGTGGGTGATCGCAGGCATGGCGGTCACCGCGTGCGCTGCGGCCGTCAGCAGCTTCTCGGGCCTGCGCTCGCTGGCAGCGGCGACCGGCTGGCCCGAGACGTTGAGCCCCCTGCTGCCGTTCACGATCGACGCCTACGCCATGACTGCCACCCGCGTGTGGCTGTCGAGCGCGACCGGTTCGCGGGCGGCCCGCCGCTTCTCGCGCTGGAACGCGATCGGCGCTATCGGGCTGTCGCTGATCGGCAATGCCGCCTGGCACCTCATCGCCGCGAAGGTGCTCACGGTGACGTGGCCGATCGTCGTGCTCGTTGGTGCCGTCCCGCCTGCTGTCCTCGGCCTGCTCTCGCACCTGGCCGTCCTCCACGGCCAGGACGACGAGGACGAAGCCGGGCCAGTCAGTACCGAGCTGGACGAGCACCAGGACGCCGCGGACGCCGGCGGGGACGACCTCCTTGAGGCGGCTCGCGTCGCTGGCGACGCCCACCGCGCTGAGCACGGCAAGCCGATCACGCGCGATGAGCTGCGGAAGGCGCTGCACGTCAGTACCGGACGGGCCAGCGAGTTGTTGCGAAATATACGTGAGCTACCAGAGACGAACGTCTCCAATTAGTTGATGTTGTCAATTAAACTGTCCCATTTCTGGGACAGTTCCTTTATAGTCATTTGCGTAAGGGGAAAGAAATGAACGAAACCAATCATTCCATCGCGGAAACGCTCGGGCAGTACCTTGAGCAAGGCCGCCAGGAAGCCGGATTCACTTTGCGGGAGCTGGCCTCGGCCAGCGGGGTTCCAAAATCAACGTTAGATCGGATTCTCAAGGATCAAGTAGAGAGTCCACCCATAGAGCCCGTCCAGCAGCTCGCCCGCGTGCTGGAGCTGGACGAAGCTGAAGCATTCGCCTACATCGGCGTGACACCTCCAAGCGGCCTTCCGAGTATCGCTCCCTACTTGAGAGCCAAACATGGGCTGCGAGGGCAGGCGTTAAGCGATGCGGCACAGGAGATTCAGAACATCATCAACAAGTACGACGGTGTTCCACCAGACAAGTAAGAAAGGACAACGACATGCATACATTCATCATCAAGAAGTTGCGGGCGCTTATGCCAACTCGCCCGCTCGAACTACATGAAGCCAGAAGCATAGCGGAGCGCCAAGCCACGTTACTCTTGGAGCTTCTTGGGCAGCGCGGACCGACTGTTGACGTCAGCCTTATTGCCGATCTTCCCCGCATCGAAGTCAAGGTAGAGCCAAATTTGAACCTTGGTGGCATCTCTGGCTTCTCCCAATGGAGTCGTGGCCGATGGCTGATCGTGGTCAACCGCGACGAAAATGAGAGGCGCCGACGCTTCACGCTGAGCCATGAGTTCAAGCACGTTCTCGACCATCCGTTTATCAACGAAATATACAAAGGGCTTGGCGCGAACGACGAAGAACGTCATCGCATGACTGAGCAAATCTGCGACTACTTCGCAGCCTGCCTCTTGATGCCGCGTAACTGGCTAAAGCGAGCCTGGGCTAGCGGTATCCAGAGTCCGGCGGCGCTCGCAGCGATGTTCAACGTCTCCGAAGTCGCCATGAAAATCCGTCTTCGCCACCTACGGCTTATCGACTCACCGACTCGTGCAGTTAGCTTGAGCAGTCTGGCTCGCCCCGTTCGTAGCTACTTCAGGCGCGGTCCGGCGATACAGTCCGATTTTTATCCAACGATAGTTTAAGGAGGATGTCTATGACCAACAGTTATCTACCAACCTACTTCCGCACTGCGGCCGAAGGTGCCGACGAACTGCTCACTGTGGCAGAATCTTGCGCCGAGTTGCGCGTCAGTAAGTGGACTCTGTATCAGTACATTCATTCGCGCCAGCTTGCGAGTCTCAAGATTCGCAGTCGCCGCCTGATCCCGCGCAGCGCTCTTCGCGCCCTCGTTGAGAAGCTAACGATCGAGGCAGCCGCGTAATGGCCCGGCGAAACGCAAACGGCGAGGGGACCTTCTATAAGCGCAAAGATGGGCGCTGGGAAGGCGCGATCCGGGTTGCGACGATCAGCGGGCGCAGCAAGCGCATCCGCAGATATGGAAGTACGCGAGCTGAGGCACGCCAAAAGATCATGGAGGCGATGTCTCAATCAGCACTGGGCGTGCCGATGGCCGATCGCAACTGGCGTCTTGCCGAATACCTCGAACACTGGCTTGAGGATATTGTTCGAGTGAACCGACGCCCAGCCACCTATGCTCAGTGTGAGAGAATTTCGCGGCTCTATTTGAAACCCGCTCTTGGCAAGTTTGACATGACGAAATTGTCTGTGCCAGTCGTGCAAGATTTCCTAAACAGGAGCCTCGCCGAGGGGCACTCGGTTCCGAACGTGCAGGTAATCCGCAAGGTGCTCAGCGCCGCACTTACAAGTGCTCAACGCGAGGAACTCGTAAACAGAAACGTCGCGCGCCTAACTGTGCTCCCGACCTACGAGCACGAAGAAGTGAAACCTTGGTCTCCAACGGAAGCCAAACGCTTTCTTGAGGCCTCGCGCGCGAATGCTTTCTACCCCGCATTTCTGCTGCTTGTACTGTACGGCCTGAGACGGGGTGAGGTGCTTGGTCTGCGCTGGTGTGACATCGACTTCGATAACAACGTCCTGCACGTGCGGCACCAACTTGGCCGCGTCGGGCGCGAGCTTCAGCTTGGCCCCGTGAAGACCAAGGCGGGACGCAGACCCCTACCGCTAGTCAGTTTCATAGCTGACGAGTTGATGAATCACCAAGCTGTTCAAGAAGCTCGGAACGTATCAATCGCTCCAGAAGGTCTGGTCTTCCCAGCCGCAGACGGAAGCCCGCTCGAAGCATCGGTGCTTGTGCGCACCTTCAAGCGAATATGCAGAGAGAATGGCTTGCGTGTTGTGCGAGTCCACGATTTGCGACACGGGTTTGCAACCACGCTGAAAGATCTAGGAACTCCGGTGCGTGATGCGCAGCTGCTCCTTGGCCACGCCCGCGTGACCACTACGCAAGAGATTTACCAGCATGACAATATGGCGCAGCGCCAATCGGCTTTGGAACGAGTGGTGACCGAGCTTGTTGGCCAACCAAAAAGCGATACCGTTTGGTATCGCCTTGGTGCTAGCCGTAGCCGTCAGATTGGCCGTCAGGCAGCAGATTTTGTATCAGTAGTTACGTCGTCTATATCTGGTGCGGGTCGGGGGACTCTAACCCCCGGCCTCATCCTTGGCAAATCTTCCAATGATGCCTTGGCTCAACGCCTGACCTCGGTAGACCAGGTTACGCAAGCGTGCAGACGGACGTGGAAGCTCGGCTGCGTTGCCGTCAAAATGGCCGTCAACGATTCAGTCCTGGAGCTTGCAGCATGACCCGCCAGGCCAATCGCCGTGAACGCGGCCCTCCAGTCCGCCGGATGCGCTCCCTCCCTATTTCGACAACCCGAAAGGAGCCGGTCTTGAACCCGCTCATCACAGCTCAACGACCACCCACGAAGGGACGGCGTTATGCGCATACTCCTCGACCCGACCCAACCATTCCCCGAAGACACCAAGTTCGCCGTCAGCTACCTCCGCGTCTCGACCAAGGCGCAGACAGAAACCGGCTACGACGAAGAGGGCCTGTCCATCGCGGCCCAACGCGAAGCCAACGAGAGGAAGGCCGAACAGCTCGGCGCGGTCATCGTGGCCGAGTTCGTAGACGCGGCTGAGTCTGCCAAGACTGCCGACCGTCCCGAGTTGCAAGCGATGCTCGGCTTCATCCGCGAGCTGGGCGTCATCAGCTACGTGATCGTGGACAAGGTTGACCGGCTCGCCCGCAACCGTGAAGACGACGTGCTGATCAACATGGCCGTCCGTAAGGCCGGAGCACAGTTCGTCTCCTCCAAGGAGAACATCGACGAGACGCCCTCGGGCAAGCTCCTGCACGGGATCATGGCGAGCATCGCGGAGTTCTACTCCGCAAACCTGGCCAGCGAATCCAAGAAGGGTACGAGACAGAAGGCCAAGTCCGGCGGCACGCCGGGGCACGCACCGCTTGGCTACCGCAACGTCCGGGAACGCATCGACGGACGCGAGATTCGCACGGTCGCTGTCGATCCCGAGCGAGCGCCGCTCATCCAGTGGATGTTCAGCGCGTACGCCACCGGGGACTGGACCATGCGTCAGCTCACCGCCGAACTCAACCGGCGGGGACTGCGCATCCCGGCCACAAAGAAGCTCGCGGAACGTCCGCTGCGCTACCAGCACGTCGACAAGATGCTCGTCAACCGCTACTACATCGGCTTCGTCAGCTACGAGGGCATCGAATACGAAGGCCGGCACCCGGCGCTCATCGACACTGTGACCTTCGAGCAAGTGCAGGCCGTTCGGACCGCTCGCGCTGCGGCACGGGAGAAAGTTCAGAAGCACCCGCACTACCTCAAGGGCTCGATCTTCTGCGGCCGGTGCCGAGGTCGGTTCGGCGTCATGAACGCCAAGAACCGCTGGGGCACGGTCTACCCGTACTTCTACTGCCTCGGCCGAGCCAAGAAGGAGGACTGCACGCAGTCAACGATCCTGATCGCTGATGTCGAGGTGGCCGTCGAGGACTACTGGTCTCGCATCCAGTTGTCTGAGAGCCGAATCACCGCGATCCGTGAGCAGGTCATGGCCGCGCTTGTCGGCCGCCAGCACAGCAACCGAGCCGAACTCGACAGACAGGAGAAACGCCGGAAGACACTGCAAAACCAACAGCTCAAGCTGATCGAGATGCGTTACGCCGACGCCATCTCGCTCGAACACCTGAAGTCTGAGCAGGAGCGCATCACCCGCGAGCTTGCCCAGGCACAACAGATCATCGACCAGTGCTCGACTGAGATCGAGGCCGTCATAAAGGTGGTCGAGGAGGCACTACTGCTCTGCGCCAACGCGCACCGGCTGTACCTCAGCGCACCGCCCGATGTCCGCCGACAGCTCAACCAAGCCGTCTTCGCCCGTTTCTGGATCATGGATGACCAGGTGCAGGGCGCGGACCTCACTGAGGGCTTCGCCCACCTGCTCGACCCTGGCATTGCCGCAGGGCTGACAGAGCCGAGCAAGGACAAAGCCGCGAAGATCGAGAATCGCTCGCGTCCCGCCAAGGGTCGCGGACGGTCCACCGGCGCACAACGCGCCGACCTGGAATTGGTGCGGCCCAGGGACGCCATACAGCGGCCCCACGGCCCCCTTCCCGCCGATACGACGAACCCCGGACCCAACCGGGACCGGGGTTCAAACGTGACCGTTTTGGTGTCCGAGGGGGGACTTGAACCCCCACGCCCGATAAAGGGCACTAGCACCTCAAGCTAG
>NZ_FMDK01000395.1 GCF_900091995.1 Streptomyces sp. MnatMP-M17 | reverse complement strand
GTGGGAGAGCGCTTCGTTCACACCGAAGAGGTCACTGGTTCGAACCCAGTATCGCCCACCGGGAGAGGCCGGTCCGTCTGCGACGGACCGGCCTTCGCGCGTTCCGGACGGACCGGCGCACGCCGTGAACGCCCGTCTTCGCCTGTAAACGCTCGTAAACGGACCGCGGCGGTGATCAAGCGGCGGCGGGCAGTTCGGGACGCAGCGGCCAGGCCGGATCCACCGACTCCTCCGTACCGTTGCGGGAGAACCACGCCTGGAGGCCGCGTGCCTGCGCCGCGTGCCAGACCGCCTGGAGCGTATGCAGCTCCGCCGCGCTGAGCCGCTCCAGCCGCGCCGCGAACCGGCGGCCGACCGCCCGTACCACCTCCAGCGCCGCCACCGCGTCGACGGCCGCGTCATGCGCTCCGTCCAGCTCCACCTCGTAGTGGGCACAGAGATCGGTCAGTGTGCGCCGGCCCTTGCGGTAACGGTCCAGATGCTTGTCCAGGACGCGTGGATCCAGCACACAGAGCGGGACGTTCTCCAGACAGCGCGCCAGGGACGAGGCCCGGTGACGCCGTAACTCACGGTCCAGCAGCGTCAGATCGAACGGCGCGTTCATCACCACCAGCGGACGGCCCGCCGCGCACTGCTCGGCCAGCGCCCTGGCCATCTCCTCGATCGCGGGCGCCGGCCAGCGGCCGTTCCGGTGCAGAAAGTCGTCCGTCAGACCGTGCACCTCGGTGGCGCCCGGCGGCACGGGCACACCCGGATCTATCAGCCAGCGGGTCACCCGCGGCCTGGCGCCCGCCATGTCCTGGACGACGAGAGCGGCCGAGACGATCCGGTCCTCCTCGACATCGACTCCGGTCGTCTCGGTGTCGAACGCTGCCAACGGTCCCTCATACCAACGCGTCATCCCCGAACTCCTCGCGCCTGAGCGGCAGATGGCGTCCAGCCACTGCCCGAATCGGTGATACCCGGACAGGTCGTTCGGTACGCGCCGTTTACGCGGTGCTCCGTACGGTCACAACACAGGTGTCGGGCACGTGAGTTGACGTCCCGTCGCTCCAACTGACCGGTACGGCCCGGAAGGCACCCAGAGCCATGGCGCTCGCCAAGCCCGAACCGGGTGGGCTGCTGCCCGAGCGGATGGCACCGCTGCGCGGAGCGCTCGCCACCACCGCCTGCATGGAGACACTCCAGGTGGGCTACCTCCACGCGGTCGCCGCCGCCGCGGGCTGCTCACTCAGCCAGCCCTTTCCCGACAACGGCATCGACTGGCACGTGAGCCACAGCGCGCCAGGACATCTCGTCGACGACGAGGTCACCATAAAAGTCCAGCTCAAATGCACCTACCAGATACCCCCGCACCCGGCGGGGCCCGCTTTCTCCTTCACCCTCGACAACGCTCATCTCGTCAAACTCGCCCGCACTCCGGTCTCCGTACACAAGATCCTGGTCGTGATGCTCGTGCCCAGGGCCCAGGACGAATGGCTGCGCGCCAGCCATGACCGGCTCGACCTCAGACACTGCTGCTACTGGATCAATCTGGCCGGCCATCCGGTGACCGGCCGGTACCGCACCACGGTGCGTGTGCCCACCGCGCGGATCTTCGACGACCGGGCGCTCTGCGAGATCATGACCCGAGTCGGGTCGGGAGGGAGACCGTGATGCGTTGGCCGTCCGACGAGCCAGTACGTTCCCACTCGTCGCCGACCGGGACGTCGGAGCCGGAGCCCTTGGCCGACGGCCACTCCTGGAACGGCGGAGCGGCTTCGGAACCGGATCCCACCAGGACCGATCCCGCCGTCCTCGGCGCGCTGCTCGCCCGGCACGGCTGGCGGCGGCGCGGTGGCGCTCCCGGGCGCTATGCCCGCTGGACACCACCGGGGCCGAGCGGGCGCGGTACGAGCCTGCTCGTTCCCGAGAGCCGTGCTTTTCCCGACTGCGAGGACCTGCTCGCCGAGGCCCTCACGGCGCTCGCCCGCAGCGCGGCTCCCTCGGCGCGCGAGGTGCTCGTCGGGCTCGCCGTGCCCAGCGACGAGATCCGCTGGTGGCGCGATGTGCCACCGGGTCCCTCCGGCGCCGCGGAGTGGACCGTACAGGAACAGCTCCGTACGGCGGCGAGGCAGCTTCTGCTCGCCGGGGCCCTCGCCGTACGAGGCCGGGCGGGTTACTACGGCGCGCGCCATCGCCGGCAGGCCCAGGACTCGCTGGGCGGAGTGCTGGTCGGACCAGCGCCGGGCGGACGTGAGCTGACCGCCTTCCTGCCGGTGACGAGCGGCCGGTCCATTGCCGTACAGCTCCATCACGCGCTCTCCGCGGCCCGTGAGGCGGCCGACTACCAGCGGGCCACCGGAGGCATGGAGGCGTTCGACTCCGCGGTGGAGGCCGGAGTGAGCCGGGAGCTGACCGAGGCGCTGGTGGCGCTGGTGAGAGGTACGGAAGGCGCCCGGGTCGGCCTGGCCTGGGCGCCGGGCGCAGGTGTGCCCGAAGGCTGCGCCGCCCGTCCCGAGCCGGTGGAGTTCTCGCCCGGCGATCTGCCCGCGCTGCGCGAGGCGGGCAAGCGTTATCTGCGCGACGAGCCGTCCGTGCCGGTACGGATCACCGGCGCGGTGATCCGGATGCGCCGGGCCGGTACCGGCGGCGAGGGATCCGTGCGGCTGCGTGTTCTCGCCGGCGCGGAGATCCCGCACGTACGGGTGGCGCTGGACGAGGAGTCGTACCGCGTCGCCGGACACGCACATCTCGTCGGTCTGCCGATCCGGGTGGTGGGCAGGCTGGAGAGCCGTGGCGGATTCCGCAGGCTCACCGACGCCAGCGATGTGGTGCCCGTCCAGGTGGACGACGCGGAGCGCGACCGGCTGATGAAGTCGCTCCAGGAGAACCTGGACTACTTCGAGGAGGCGTGCGGCGGCGGCGACTGACGCGGGCAAGGGCGGCGGCGGCCGACATGGGCGGAGACGGCGGCGGTCACCGCTCGGCAACTGTTTCGCGACCGGGCCCCCCGGCTCGGTACGATTCAGACGCGCAGTGTCCGCTGTCGCGCCCCAGAGTCAGGAGAGACCGGTGTCAGACGTCCGTGTGATCATCCAACGCGATTCCGAGCGGGAAGAGCGCGTGGTGACGACGGGCACTACGGCGGCCGAGCTGTTCGCCGGAGAGCGCACCGTGATCGCCGCGCGCGTCGGCGGCGCACTGAAGGACCTCGCCCACGAACCGGGCGAGGGCGAGATCGTCGAGCCGGTCGAGATCTCCTCCGAGGACGGCCTCAACATCCTGCGCCACTCCACCGCGCATGTCATGGCGCAGGCCGTGCAGGAGCTCTTTCCCGAGGCCAAGCTGGGTATCGGCCCGCCGGTCAGGGACGGCTTCTACTACGACTTCGATGTGGCGGCTCCCTTCCATCCCGATGACCTCAAGGCCATCGAGAAGAAGATGCAGGAGATCCAGAAGCGCGGCCAGCGGTTCTCGCGGCGCGTCGTCACCGACGAGGCGGCCCGCGAGGAGCTGGCCGACGAGCCGTACAAGCTGGAACTGATCGGCCTCAAGGGCTCCGCCTCGAACGAGGACGGCGCGGATGTCGAGGTGGGCGGCGGCGAGCTGACCATCTACGACAACCTGGACGCCAAGACGGGCGAGCTGTGCTGGCGCGATCTGTGCCGCGGCCCGCATCTGCCCACCACCCGCAACATCCCGGCGTTCAAGCTCATGCGGAACGCGTCGGCGTACTGGCGGGGCAGCGAGAAGAACAAGCAACTTCAGCGCATCTACGGCACCGCGTGGCCCTCGAAGGAAGAGCTGAAGGCGCACCTGGAATTCCTCGCGGAGGCCGAGAAGCGCGACCACCGCAAGCTCGGTGTCGAGCTGGACCTCTTCTCCATCCCGGAGGAACTGGGCTCCGGCCTCGCCGTCTTCCACCCCAAGGGCGGCATCGTCCGCCGGGAGATGGAGACGTACTCCCGGCGTCGTCACGAGGACGCGGACTACGAGTTCGTCAACACTCCGCACATCTCGAAGGAAGCGCTCTTCGAGACCTCGGGGCATCTGCCGAACTACGCCGACGCGATGTTCCCGCCCCTGGAGTTCGACGGGCAGAACTACCGGCTCAAGGCCATGAACTGCCCCATGCACAACCTGATCTTCCGGGCGCGGGGCCGGTCGTACCGTGAACTGCCCCTGCGCCTCTTCGAGTTCGGCACGGTGTACCGGTACGAGAAGTCCGGTGTGGTGCACGGCCTGACCCGTGCTCGCGGCTTCACCCAGGACGACTCGCACATCTACTGCACCAAGGAGCAGATGGCGGACGAGCTGGACTCGCTGCTCACCTTCGTCCTGGACCTGCTGCGCGACTACGGTCTGACCGACTTCGAGCTGGAGCTCTCCACCCGCGACCCCGAGTCCGACAAGTTCATCGGCGAGGACGCGGAGTGGGAGGAGGCCACCGAGACGCTGCGCCAGGCCGCGGAGAAGCAGGGCCTGCCGCTGGTCCCGGACCCGGGCGGCGCCGCCTACTACGGTCCGAAGATCTCGGTGCAGGCGCGTGACGCCATCGGCCGCTCGTGGCAGATGTCGACCATCCAGGTCGACTTCCAGCAGCCCAAGCGGTTCCACCTGGAGTACACGGCGGCGGACGGCTCCAAGCAGCAACCGGTCATGATCCACCGCGCGCTGTTCGGCTCGATCGAGCGGTTCTTCGCGGTGCTGCTGGAGCACTACGCGGGCGCGTTCCCGGCCTGGCTGGCGCCGGTGCAGGCGGTGGGCATCCCGGTCGGCGACGCGCATGTGCCGTATCTCCAGGAGTTCGCGGCGGAGGCGAAGCGCAAGGGCCTGCGCGTCGAGGTGGACGCGTCCTCGGACCGTATGCAGAAGAAGATCAGGAACCAGCAGCGGCAGAAGGTGCCCTTCATGATCATCGTCGGTGACGAGGACATGCACGCGGGCACGGTGTCCTTCCGCTACCGCGACGGCTCGCAGGAGAACGGCATCCCGCGCGACCAGGCGCTGGCGAAGCTGGTCGATGTGGTGGAGCGCCGCGTACAGGTGTGACGCGCGCGGGTACGGCGTGTACGGCGAAGCCCTCGGGAGGCGGCATCAGTCTCCCGGGGGCCTTTCCTTGCGCTCCTTGTCTCCTTCGCCATCCCTGGCTTCCTCGCCAGCCCCGTCTTCCTTGTCCACCTTGTCTTCCTTGTCCTCCCGTGCGAAGACCTGGATCAGCCATGACGAGAACGCGCCCGTCACCGCACCCAGCAGGGCCACACCGCACGCCATCAGGAACACCGCGTACACCCGGCCGAGCGGAGTCACGGGCGTCGCGTCGCCGTAGCCGACCGTGGTGATCGCCGCGCAGGCCCACCACACGGCGTCGCCGAAGGTACGGATGGTGGTGCCCGGTGCTCCGCGCTCCTGCTCGTAGACGGCGAGCGCGGCGGCGAAGCTGAGCAGGACGGCGGTCATCGCGGCGTAGGTGATCACCCGTCCGTACAGGCTGAGCCGAGGACGGTCCCGGCGCCGCCGCACCGCCAGATACGTGTTCACGATCCGCACCGGACGCAGCAGAGGCAGGACGAGGACGACGGTGTCCAGCCAGTGCGTCCGTACGAAACGGACGCCTTCACCGCTGAGCAGTATCCGTACCGCGTAGTCCAGCAGGAAGACCGCCCAGATCAACAGGGCCAGCCCGAGTGCGAGATCGTGCCAGAGCGGAGCGATGTCACGGAACAGAACGTGCACCGCGTAACAGGCGAGAAAGAGCAGCGAGCCCACGAACAGCGGCAGATCCATGCGGCGCTCCCAGCGGAGCAGCCGGTCGGATGCGTTCCGGACATGCATCGCCCCAGCATCGCCGGGGCCCGTCCGGTCAGGGCCCGGCGACACGCTTCACGGGGCCGAAGTCATATGCTGCACAGCATGACGAGTGAGCCGGAGCAGCAGATCGGAGTGGGGACCCAGGACGCGTTCCAGCGCCTGTGGACGCCCCATCGGATGGCCTATATCCAGGGCGAGAACAAGCCCACCGGGCCGGGCGCCGAGGACGGCTGTCCCTTCTGCTCCATCCCGGCCAAGTCCGACGAGGACGGGCTGATCGTGGCGCGTGGCGAGCGGGTGTACGCGGTGCTCAACCTCTACCCGTACAACGGCGGCCACTCCATGATCGTTCCCTACCGTCATGTGGCCGACTACACCGATCTGGACGAGGCGGAGACCGCCGAGCTCGCTCTCTTCACCAAGCACGCGATGACCGCGCTCCGTACTGCCTCGGGCGCGCACGGTTTCAACATCGGGATGAACCAGGGCGTCGCGGCGGGAGCCGGGATCGCGGCGCATCTCCATCAGCATGTGGTGCCGCGCTGGGGCGGCGACACCAACTTCATGCCGGTCGTCGGGCATACGAGGGTGCTTCCGCAGCTGCTCGCCGAAACGCGCGCGATGCTGGCCAACGCCTGGCCCGTACCGCCGACGTCCACGTCCATAGCACCGTAGCCGCCGCCGAGCCGTAGCCGCCGCGCGCGAGGAGCCGTAGCCCGCGCGGTGGTGGTCCGGTGACCCGCCGCGCGGCTTCTTCCTGCGCTGCCTACGCGTCGTACGCGTCGACCCGCTTCGGCGACGGGTCCTGCACCGCGCCGAAGAGCGAGGCCGCCCGGCTGCTGAAGCCCGAGGTGTCCACGCCGTGCTCGTCCAGCACACGCAGCGCCGCCTTGTGCGCCACCCGCAGGACGGGCGTGGCGGCGCGCATCGCGTCATCGGCCATGAAGCGGTGCTTCCACGGCTGGTCGGCCCAGGCGTGCCGCAGACCGAACGGCTCGGGCAGCGAGAGCTTGCCGCCGAGGAAGTCGAGGATCGGCGGATACCAGGTGAAGGGCGCGCGCACCGCGAGCCGGACCGCCTCCTTCGGCTCGACCAGAGGCAGCGTCCGCGAGGTGGTCTCCCAGAACCGGATGGTCTTGGGCCGGCTCACGGTCTTGGCGGACGGCCCCCCGGAGAAGAGCCCGTGGATCGGTCCCAGGGCATGGCCGGAGACCTCGATCCGCAGCGTCTCGTGCAGCACGGTCACCGTGATCATCATGGTGATCACGAGCTGGCCGTCCCAGAGGACGAACTGCACGCCGAGATAGTGGCGGTTGCCTGCGCCGAACTGCTGGTGGTTGCAGATCCGCTGTATCTCGTGCGGCTTGACCTGATACGCCTCCACATCCTGGCCGTCGGGCCTGGACACCGAGTCGGCGCCCTCACCGACGGGCGAGACGATCCAGTGCTTGACCGAAGGAGGCGGGAATCCACCGGAGTTGAGCGGCCCGCGCTCCAGCAGCTTGAGCTGGTCGTGGATCGCCCGTATCACGTCGTAACTGCGGAACTGGTGGATCTCCTTGGCCGGATCCTTGGGCACCAGAGCCTCGGCGAGCTGCCAGCTTCCCCAGCGGGTGCCCATGCCGAGTATGCCCTTGGGGCCGGCATAGAAGAGGACGTTGGAGTTCTGCTCGGCCGTGAGGTTCTCGATGCCCTGGCGCACTGCCTCCCGTGTGGCGTCGCCGGGATTTCCGGGGACCGCCTCGGGGACCTTGGCGCCGAGGCCGCCGCCGGCGAGGAGATCGGACCAGCGGGCGCGCAGATCCTTGGCGGTGGACTCGCAGATCCGCCTGGCCAGCAGCCAGCCGATGACAGGAGCGACGATCGCGCCGCGCACATACCAGCCGAGGACACCGTCGAACGGCAGCCGCAGCAGCAGGATCACGGCCAGCAGCGCCACGCCCGCCAGCAGCGCCGTCCCCATCAGTCCCGCGCGCCGGTCCTTCGAGCCCGCGATCGTACGACGGAGCTGGAAGACACCCAGCCAGACCAGCAGTCCGGGCAGGAAGAGCAGCCCGAACACCGCGGTCACGGCGGTGAGTTTGATGTCGCGGTCCTTGCGGATGCGTGTCGCGGCGAGGGCGTGCAGCACCACCGTCTGCGGCTCCATGCCGAAGGACTGGATAAGCGCCTTCCGGCCGCCGCCGAGCGTACGGAGCTGGAGGGCCCGCGCGAACGCCTCGCCCAGATTGGGCTCGAAGAGCGAGAACCTGCCCTTGGTCACCTTGGACTTGTGCACGTCGTTGTCGGCCTTGAGGATCTCCTCCATCGGGGTGTCCCGATAGGACGCCGAGGCCAGGGCGTTCGTCGCCGGGTCCTGTCCGGCCCCTCCCTGGAGCGGGATCTGTGCCCCCGGGCTGAAGTCGAATCCGTTGTCCGCCACTGCCGCCCCCTCGCCGCAAGATCCGCTGCCGCGACCTGTACCCGGCCCGCGCGCCCCGCACACGTGCTGAGCTGGGCACCACAGCGTAACCGGGCGAAGGCGTCCGCGTCAGGGGAGTGGCTCTCTTCAGCCACCGGCGTATCAACTACGTATTGCCGTGACCACGCATCGAAATCGACCACGTGCATCGACTTGACCACGTGTGAACCGGACGAGGTGTCAACTAGACCAGGCTGCCCTCCTGTTCACGGAGCCGGTCCGCGACCGTCGGCGGCATCGGCTCGTGGCGCGCGTACGAGCGGCTGAAGCGGCCGGTGCCATGGGTGACCGACCGCAGGTCCACCGCGTACCGTCCGATCTCCAGCTCCGGCACCTCGGCCAGCACCAAGGTCCTTCCCGGACCGGCCTGTTCGGTGCCGACGACCCGGCCGCGCCGTCCCGAGAGATCGCTCATCACCGGTCCCACATACTCGTCGGGGATGAGGACCCGTACCTCGGCGACCGGTTCCAGCAGATGGATCGACGCCTCGACGGCCGCCTCGCGCAGCGCCAGCGCGCCCGCCGTCTGGAACGCGGCGTCGGAGGAGTCCACCGAGTGGGCTTTTCCGTCGAGCAGAGTGACCCGGATGTCGACCAGCGGATGGCCCGCCGCGACTCCGCGCGCGGCCTGGGCCCGTATGCCTTTCTCCACGGACGGGATGAACTGCCGTGGCACCGCGCCGCCGACCACCTTGTCGACGAACTCGACACCGGAGCCGGGCGGCAGCGGATCCACCTCGATCTCGCAGATCGCGAACTGGCCGTGGCCGCCGGACTGTTTCACATGCCGGCCGCGTCCCGCCGAACTCTCGCCGAAGGTCTCCCGGAGCGCGACCTTGAACGGCACGGCGTCGACCTGTACGCCGTAGCGCGTGCGCAGCCGCTCCAGCGCGACATCCATATGCGCCTCGCCCAGACACCAGAGCACCACCTGACGGGTCTCCGGATTCTGTTCGAGCCGCATCGTCGGGTCCTCCGCCACCAGCCGGGCGAGCCCGTGGGACAGCCTGTCCTCGTCCGCCTTGCCATGGGCCTGGACGGCCAGCGGCAGCAGCGGATCGGGCATGGTCCAGGGCTCCATCAGCAGCGGATCGTCCTGGGCGGAGAGAGTGTCGCCGGTCTCGGCGCCGGAGAGTTTCCCGATACAGGCCAGATCTCCGGCGATGCAGTGGCCCATCACGCGCTGCTGTTTGCCGAACGGCGAGGAGAGCGCGCCGGTCCGCTCCTCGACATCGTGATCCTCATGGCCGCGGTCGGTGAGACCGTGGCCCGACACATGCACCAGCTCGTCCGGCCGCAGCGTGCCCGAGAAGACCCGTACGAGCGAGATCCTGCCGACATACGGATCCGAGGCGGTCTTGACCACCTCGGCGACGAGCGGGCCCTGAGGATCACAGCCGATACCGGGACGCGGAGTGCCCTGCGGAGTGGTGATCTCCGGAGCCGGGCGCTCCAGTGGGCTCGGGAAGCCGCTGGCGATCAGATCGAGCAGTTCGACCGTGCCCAGGCCCTGCCGGCCGCCGGGCGGCGCCGGGGCCGCCGCGAGCACCGGATGGAAGATCCCGCGCGCCACCGCCTTCTCCAGATCGCCGATCAACGTCTTGAGGTCGATCTCGCCGCCGCCGAGATAGCGGTCCATGAGCGTCTCGTCCTCGCTCTCGGCGATGATCCCTTCGATCAGCCGGTCGCGTGCCTCCTCGATCAGCGGCAGCTCACCGGGACCGGGCGGATTCTCCCGGCGCTCCCCGGAGGAGTAGTCGAAGATCCGCCGCGAGAGCAGTCCGACGAGTCCGGTGGCCGGGGCGTGTCCGTCCGGGCCCTCCGGGCCGTGCACCGGCAGATACAGCGGCAGTACGGCGTCGGGATCGTCACCGCCGAAGATCCGGGCGCAGAGCCGGGTCATCTCGTCGAAGCCGGTGCGCGCCGTGTCGAGATGCGTGACGACGATCGCGCGCGGCATGCCGACGGCCGCGCACTCCTCCCAGACGGTACGGGTGGCACCGGCCACGGCCTCCGCCTCCTGGGCGGCCGACACAACGAAAAGGGCCGCGTCCGCCGCCCGCAGACCGGCCCTGAGTTCCCCGACGAAATCGGCATAGCCGGGGGTGTCCAGCAGATTGATCTTGTAGCCGCCCCATTCCAGTGGGACGAGCGAGAGCTGTACGGAACGCTGCTGGCGGTGCTCGATCTCGTCGTAGTCGGAGACCGTGCCGCCGTCCTCGACCCGGCCCGCCCGGTTCACCGCTCCGGCGGTGAGCGCGAGAGCCTCGACGAGTGTGGTCTTGCCCGACCCGCTGTGGCCGACCAGCACCACGTTCCGTACGGACGCGGGCCGGTCGGCCGCCATTGCCCTGCCGGCGGCCCCGGGGTGTGTATGCGCCTTGTCGCCCATGATTCCTGCCTCCCGGTCGATCGCGGTGAGGAGATGGAGAGAGGCGCGGGCCGGGGGAGCCGCCGTGGCAGCTCCGGCGATGCCCGCGGTGGTCCTTCGAGCTTCGCACTCCGGCCATGGTGCGTCCATACGTCGTACGCGGAGGCATGGCCCGGGTGCCCGGCGGTACGGTGTGGGGGTCGTGGCTACGATGGGCCCGGTCCTGTCCGGCCGGTCCTCGTGGTCTGCCGTGGCGCCTGGTGGAGGGGGTACCTCCCGTTGCCCGCAAGGCTACGGAGGCATCGAGAGGCGGAGGATCGTGCACGTACTGGAAGGTACTGGACGACTCCGGCAAAGCGGCGAGGTGCCGTGCCAGGAGTCACCGGCCCGCGAAGAGTGGCCGGGCAGGGCCGCCTAGCCGGTGGCCATCGGGGCCGCTCGGCCCACCGAACCTCGGGAAGGCCATGCTGAACAAGTACGCGCGTGCATTCTTCACGCGTGTCCTCACACCGTTCGCCGCGTTTCTGCTCCGGCGCGGAGTGAGTCCGGACGCCGTCACGCTCATCGGTACGGCCGGAGTGATGGCGGGCGCGCTGGTCTTCTTCCCTCGCGGGGAGTTCTTCTGGGGCACGATCGTGATCACCGTCTTCGTCTTCTCCGACCTGGTCGACGGAAACATGGCCAGGCAGGCGGGGATCTCCAGCCGCTGGGGCGCCTTCCTCGACTCGACGCTCGACCGTGTCGCCGACGGCGCGATCTTCGCCGGGTTCGCGCTCTGGTACGCGGGCGACGGCGACAACAACGCGCTGTGCGCCGTCGCGATCTTCTGTCTGGCGAGCGGCCAGGTCGTCTCGTACACCAAGGCCCGAGGCGAGTCCATCGGGCTGCCCGTCGCCGTCAACGGGCTGGTCGAGCGGGCGGAGCGGCTGGTCATCTCGCTGGTCGCGGCCGGTCTGGCGGGACTGCACGCCTTCGGTGTGCCGGGCATCGACATCCTGCTGCCCATCGCGCTGTGGATCGTGGCCGCGGGCAGCGTGGTGACGCTCGGCCAGCGCGTCGTGACCGTACGGCGCGAATCCGCCGAGGCCGACGCCGCCGCTGCGGCCGGCGCCGGGCCCGGGAACACCGGGAGCACTCCACGCGGGAGCGGGAGCGCGTCATGAGCGGCGCGAGCGAGCGGCTGACCGGCTCTCTGTACGGACTCGGCTGGAGCACCGTCAAGAAGCTGCCCGAGCCCATGGCAAAGGCGCTCGGCCGGACCATCGCGGACACCGTGTGGAAGCGGCGCGGCGCGAGTGTGCTGCGGCTGGAGTCCAATCTCGCGCGCGTGGTGCCGGACGCCGGTCCCGAACGGCTCGCGGAGCTGTCCCGGGCCGGGATGCGCTCGTACATGCGGTACTGGATGGAGTCCTTCCGGCTGCCCGCCTGGAGCAAGGAGCGGGTGAGCGGCGGCGTCGAGATCAAGGACATCCACTGTCTGACCGAAGGCCTCGCGGCCGGGCGCGGTGTGGTGCTCGCGCTGCCGCACCTGGCCAACTGGGACCTGGCGGGAGCCTGGCTCACCCGAGGACAGGGAGTGCCGTTCACGACGGTCGCCGAGCGGCTCAGGCCGGAGTCGCTCTACGACCGGTTCGTCGCCTACCGCGAGAGCCTGGGCATGGAGGTGCTGCCGCACACCGGCGGTTCCGCGTTCGGCGCGCTCGCGCGGCGGCTGCGGAACGGCGGTCTGGTCTGTCTGGTCGCCGACCGCGATCTGTCGTCCACCGGTGTCGAGGTCGACTTCTTCGGGGAGAAGGCCCGGATGCCGGCCGGTCCGGCGCTGCTGGCGCAGCAGACCGGGGCGCTGCTGCTGCCGGCGACTCTCTGGTATGACGATTCACCGGTGATGCGGGGCCAGGTGCATCCCGCGATCGAGGTTCCGGAGACAGGTACGCGCGCCGAGAAGACGTCTGTGATGACACAGGCGGTGGCCGATGTCTTCGCCACCGGAATCGCCGAGCACCCGGAGGACTGGCACATGCTGCAACGGCTGTGGCTCACCGATCTCGAACCCGGGCGGAGCGGCGCGGGGGAGGCTGACTCCGGGCAGACCGGTTCCGGAGGGAGTCCCCGGTGAGGATCGGCATCGTCTGTCCGTACTCGTGGGACGTGCCCGGCGGCGTCCAGTTCCACATCAGGGACCTGGCCGAGCATCTGATCAGGCTCGGTCACGAGGTGTCCGTACTGGCGCCCGCGGACGACGAGACTCCGCTGCCGCCCTATGTCGTCTCGGCCGGACGGGCCGTGCCCGTGCCGTACAACGGCTCGGTCGCCCGGCTGAACTTCGGCTTCCTGTCGGCGGCGCGGGTACGGCGGTGGCTGCACGACGGCACCTTCGACGTGATCCACATCCATGAGCCGACCGCGCCGTCGCTGGGGCTGCTGACCTGCTGGGCCGCGCAGGGACCGATCGTCGCGACGTTCCACACGTCGAATCCGCGGTCGCGGGCGATGATCGCCGCGTATCCGATCCTCCAGCCCGCGCTGGAGAAGATCAGCGCGCGGATCGCGGTGAGCGAGTACGCGCGGCGGACGCTGGTGGAGCATCTCGGCGGCGACGCGGTGGTCATTCCGAACGGTGTCGATGTCGACTTCTTCGCCAAGGCCGAGATCAATCCGGCGTGGCAGGGCCGCACGATCGGCTTCATCGGGCGGATCGACGAGCCGCGCAAGGGACTGCCGGTGCTGATGAAGGCCCTGCCCAAGATTCTCGCGGTCTATCCGGAGACCCGGCTGCTGGTGGCCGGGCGCGGTGACGAGAAGGAGGCGGTGGAGTCGCTTCCCAAGGAGATGCGATCGCGGGTCGAGTTCCTCGGGATGGTGAGCGACGAGGACAAGGCGCGGCTGCTGCGCAGCATCGATCTGTACATCGCGCCCAACACGGGCGGCGAGAGCTTCGGCATCATCCTTGTCGAGGCGCTGTCGGCGGGCGCGGCCGTGCTGGCGAGCGATCTGGACGCGTTCGCGCAAGTGCTGGACCAGGGCGCGGCGGGCGAGCTGTTCACCAACGAGGACGCGGACGCGCTGGCGGGCGCGGCGGTACGGCTGCTCGGCGACGCGGAGCGGCGCGAGGCGCTGCGCGAGCGGGGGAGCGCGCATGTGCGGCGGTTCGACTGGACGACGGTGGGCGCGGACATCCTGGCGGTGTACGAGACGGTGACGGACGGCGCGGCGTCGGTGGCGGCGGACGAACGCACAGGCCTGCGCGCCCGACTGCGCCGCCGTATGGACGGCGACACCCAGGGGGGCGCTGGTGGCGCAGGCGAGGCCTCCTTCCGATCCCGCACACCACGCGACATCCGTCCCGAGCCGGTAACGGACTGACGTCCCGGCAGCCCGGCGTCGGCCGTGTGTCCATGCGTCGGGTCGGGCGCGCCCGCGCCCGGAGGCTGTCCTCCGTAGGAGGGTCGCGCGGCGCGCCCCGATAGCCTGCCTCGCGTGACCGAAACTCTCATCTGGATCGTCGTCGCCGTCGTCGCCTGCGCGCTCTATCTGAGCTGGACCGCCGGCCGGCTCGACCGGCTGCACACCCGTATCGACGCCGCCCGCGCCGCCCTCGACGCGCAATTGCTGCGGCGTGCCTCGGTCACCCAGGAGCTGGCGACCTCCGGTGTGCTCGATCCCGCCGCGTCCATCGTGCTGTACGAGGCCGCGCACGCGGCCCGGCAGGCCGAAGAGGAGCAGCGGGAGGTCGCGGAGAGCGAGCTGAGCCAGGCGCTGCGGGCCGTCTTCGGCGAGGCCGCGCAGGTCGAGGCCGTACGGGCGGCTCCCGGCGGCGAGGAGGCCGCCGGTGAACTCGCCGCGTCGGTACGGCGCGTACCCATGGCCAGGCGCTTCCACAACGACGCCGTACGCGCCGCCCGCGCCCTGCGCCGCCACCGTAAGGTCCGCTGGTTCAGACTTGCCGGACACGCTCCGTTCCCGCTCGCCTTCGAGATGGACGACGAGCCGCCCGTCGCGCTGGCGGACCGGCCCGGCTCCTCGACCTGACGCGACCTGAAGCAACCCGAAACGACCTGAGGCCTGGACGAATCCACGGCGAGAACGATCCACCGCCTGTTCATTGGCCCTTGCTGTGGACTGCTCCCGAGGCGTTACCTGTGCGTGCGGTTTCTCCACCCTTTTCAGCCAGGCGGCCACACAGCGGGCCGGCCCGTCAGCCAGTGAGGTCGAATTCGTGTCCACCACGCTCCCCACCACCACTCAGTCCGCCGAGACCGGCACCGCGCGCGTCAAGCGCGGTATGGCCGAGCAGCTCAAGGGCGGCGTGATCATGGATGTCGTCACACCGGACCAGGCGAAGATCGCCGAGGACGCCGGCGCGGTCGCCGTGATGGCGCTGGAGCGCGTTCCCGCCGACATCCGTAAGGACGGCGGTGTGGCCCGGATGTCCGATCCGGACATGATCGAGGGCATCATCGAGGCCGTCTCGATCCCGGTCATGGCCAAGTCGCGGATCGGTCACTTCGTGGAGGCGCAGGTCCTCCAGTCCCTCGGTGTGGACTACATCGACGAGTCCGAGGTGCTGACGCCCGCCGACGAGGTCAACCACTCCGACAAGTGGGCCTTCACCACGCCCTTCGTCTGCGGCGCCACCAATCTGGGCGAGGCCCTGCGCCGGATCGCCGAGGGCGCGGCCATGATCCGCTCCAAGGGCGAGGCCGGCACCGGCAATGTCGTCGAGGCGGTGCGTCATCTCCGTCAGATCAAGAACGAGATCGCAAGGCTCCGCGGCTTCGACAACAACGAGCTGTACGCCGCCGCCAAGGAGCTGCGCGCGCCGTACGAGATCGTCAAGGAGGTCGCCGCGCTCGGCAAGCTGCCCGTGGTGCTCTTCTCCGCCGGCGGTGTCGCCACTCCCGCCGACGCCGCGCTGATGCGTCAGCTCGGCGCCGAGGGCGTCTTCGTGGGATCCGGCATCTTCAAGTCCGGCGACCCGGCCAAGCGCGCCGCCGCCATCGTGAAGGCCACCACCTTCTACGACGACCCGAAGATCATCGCGGACGCGTCCCGGAATCTGGGCGAGGCCATGGTCGGTATCAATATCGACACCCTGCCGGAGTCCGAGCACTACGCGAAGCGCGGCTGGTAACGCCGCCATGAGCACGCGCACCCCTGTGATCGGCGTTCTGGCACTTCAGGGCGATGTCCGGGAGCATCTCGCCGCCCTGGCCGCGGCGGACGCCGTGGCCGGGACCGTCCGGCGCCCGGAGGAGCTCGCCCAGGTCGACGGTCTGGTGATCCCGGGCGGCGAGTCCACGACGATGTCAAAGCTGGCCGCGCTCTTCGGGATGCTGGAGCCGCTGCGGGCGCGCGTGCGGGCCGGAATGCCGGTGTACGGCACCTGCGCCGGAATGATCATGCTCGCCGAGAAGATCCTCGATCCGCGCTCCGGCCAGGAGACCGTCGGCGGTATCGACATGATCGTCCGCCGCAACGCCTTCGGCCGCCAGAACGAGTCCTTCGAGGCGGCCGTCGAGGTCGCCGGAGTCGAGGGCGGTCCCGTCGAGGGTGTCTTCATCCGGGCGCCCTGGGTCGAGTCGGTGGGCGCCGAGGTCCAGGTGCTCGCCGAGTACGGCGGCCATGTCGTCGCCGTACGGCAGGGCAACGCGCTCGCGACGTCGTTCCACCCGGAACTCACGGGCGACCACCGGCTCCACCGCTTCTTCACGGAGCTGGTGCGTGACGTGGTGCGCGACGCCGTACCTGACGCCGGTATGTGACCGACCGTTCCCAGGGCGCGCGGGCCGCGCTCCGGGGACGGTGGCCGGGACGACGCGTGTGCTCGTCCCGGTAGGATCTCTGCCGAGCAGAGGCAGAACCGGTTACGCGAAGGAGACAGGCAGATGTCCGGCCACTCTAAATGGGCTACGACGAAGCACAAGAAGGCCGTGATCGACGCCAAGCGCGGCAAGCTCTTCGCGAAGCTGATCAAGAACATCGAGGTGGCGGCCCGTACCGGTGGCGCCGACATCGACGGCAACCCGACGCTCTTCGACGCCATCCAGAAGGCCAAGAAGAGCTCGGTGCCGAACAAGAACATCGACTCGGCCGTCAAGCGCGGCGCCGGTCTGGAGGCCGGTGGCGCCGACTACGAGACGATCATGTACGAGGGCTACGGTCCCAACGGTGTCGCCGTACTGATCGAGTGCCTCACCGACAACCGCAACCGCGCGGCCTCCGACGTACGCGTCGCCATGACCCGCAACGGCGGTTCGATGGCCGACCCGGGCTCCGTCTCGTACCTGTTCAACCGCAAGGGCGTCGTGATCGTGCCCAAGGGCGAGCTCGGCGAGGACGATGTGCTGGGCGCCGTGCTGGAAGCGGGCGCCGAGGAGGTCAACGACCTCGGTGAGTCCTTCGAGGTGCTCAGTGAGGCCACCGACCTGGTCGCGGTCCGCACCTCGCTCCAGGAGGCCGGGATCGACTACGACTCCGCCGAGGCCAACTTCGTCCCGACCATGCAGGTCGAGCTGGACGAGGAGGGCGCGCGGAAGATCTTCAAGCTGATCGACGCGCTGGAGGACAGCGACGACGTGCAGAACGTCTTCGCCAACTTCGATGTCTCCGACGAGGTCATGGAGAAGGTCGACGCCTGACAGGGCTTCAGCCGACGGGCCGGCGGGGGACACACCTCCGTCGGCCCGTCGCGTTGTCGGTGCCGACCGATACTGTGCTGATCAGCGCGAACAACTGAGCGAGGGGGAGGGCGCGATGCGGGTGCTGGGCATTGACCCCGGACTGACCCGGTGCGGTGTCGGAGTAGTCGAGGGCACCGCGGGCCGGCCGTTGACGATGCTCGGTGTGGGCGTGGTCCGTACGCCCGCCGACGCGGAGACCGGTGAGCGTCTGGTCGCCATCGAGCAGGGCATAGAGTCCTGGCTCGACGAGCACCGGCCCGAACTCGTCGCGGTGGAGCGGGTGTTCGCCCAGCACAATGTGCGCACGGTCATGGGCACGGCCCAGGCCAGCGCGGTCGCCATGCTCTGTGCCTCGCGCCGCGGCCTTCCCGTCGCACTGCACACACCCAGCGAGGTCAAGGCCGCCGTCACCGGCAGCGGCCGGGCGGACAAGGCGCAGGTCGGTGCGATGGTGACCCGGCTGCTGCGGCTCGACGCACCGCCGAAGCCCGCCGACGCCGCGGACGCCCTCGCCCTCGCCATCTGCCATATCTGGCGTGCGCCCGCGATGAACCGTCTTCAGCAGGCACAGGCGGCCCAGCAGGCACAGACGGCGGCGCGCGCCTCCCGTGTTCCCACCACCGCATCCGTACGGAAGGTCACGCGATGATCGCCTTCGTCAGCGGCCCGGTCGCCGCACTCGCCCCGACCACGGCCGTGATCGAGGTCGGCGGTGTCGGGATGGCCGTCCAGTGCACACCGGGCACACTCGCCGCTCTCCGTATCGGCCAGCAGGCGAAGCTCGCCACCTCCCTGGTCGTACGGGAGGACTCACTGACGCTCTACGGCTTCGCGGACGACGACGAGCGCCAGGTGTTCGAGCTGCTGCAGACCGCCAGCGGAGTCGGGCCTCGGCTCGCGCAGGCGATGCTCGCCGTACACAGCCCCGACGCGCTGCGCGTCGCCGTCTCCACCGGGGACGAGAAGGCGCTGACCGCCGTTCCCGGTATCGGCAAGAAGGGCGCCCAGAAGCTGCTGCTGGAGCTGAAGGACCGGCTC
>NZ_FMDK01001101.1 GCF_900091995.1 Streptomyces sp. MnatMP-M17 | reverse complement strand
TCCGCCGCCGATCCCGAGACGATGCTGACGGCGCTGCGCCAGACGGAGCGGCTCGGCCGGCTGACGGAGACACTGCTCGATCTGTCCCGGCTGGACAACGGCGTCGTACCGCTGAGGGCCCAGCGCTTCGAGGTGTGGCCGTATCTCTCCGGAGTGCTCAAGGAGGCCAATCTGGCCGCCTCGCAGCGCGCGACGAGTTCCGGCTCCGGCAGCCACTCCCGTACGGACGTCCATCTGCATCTGGATGTCTCGCCGCCGGAACTGACCGCGCACGCGGACGCGGAGCGGCTGCACCAGGTCGTCGCCAATCTCATCGACAACGCCGTCAAGCACAGCCCGCCGCACGGCCGGGTCACCGTACGCGCGCGGCGCGGCGCGGCGCCCGAGTCGCTCGAACTGGAGGTCCAGGACGAAGGTCCCGGTATCCCGGAGCAGGAGCGGTACCGGGTCTTCGAGCGCTTCAACCGCGGCACCGCGCCGTCGCCGCACGGTCCGGGCAGCGACGGCGGTACGGGCCTGGGACTGGCGATCGCGCGCTGGGCGGTGGATCTGCACGGCGGCCGGATCGGAGTGGCCGAATCGGCTCGCGGATGTCTGATACGCGTCACTCTTCCAGGAACAACCCGAGCGCACGGTTGACGTAGGCTTCGAACTGTTGGGGCACGTTCTCCGCACGATCCGGCACGTTCTCCGTACGAACCCGGAGATCCACGCCGGGATGTGTACCGCGAGAGCGCGGTGGAGGCCGGCCATCAAGGCGTGGCCCGGCCGTTACCCGCTCGTCGTATGCCCGCACGTCGCAGAACCTCGCTAGTTTCCCGCCATTTCAGCCACCGAAACCCGCCGTCGGATGTGACTTGCACGACGATGGCACGCCCGGTCTGCAACTGAAGGCCTGGTAGGCGTAGCCTTGATTCCCGCTGTCCATCACCTTGTGAAGCGGAAGAGGGCGGTTCACGCCGTGTCGTCTCAGTCCCCCAGTAACGCGAGCATCTCGACCGACGAAGACGGGCAGGGCAAGAACCCTGCCGCCGCCTTCGGAGCCAATGAGTGGCTCGTCGACGAGATCTACCAGCAGTACCTCCAGGACCCGAATTCGGTCGACCGTGCCTGGTGGGACTTCTTCGCCGACTACAAGCCGGGCACTCCCGGCACGGCGGGCGAACCCACACAGAACGGCGTGACCGCGGTCGCGGGGGCTGCGGTGACCACGACCCCGGCCGCCCCGGCTCAGGCCGCGCCCGCGGCTCCGGCGAAGCC
>NZ_FMDK01000397.1 GCF_900091995.1 Streptomyces sp. MnatMP-M17 | reverse complement strand
ATCCGGCTGGCCGGCGAGGGCGGCCGTGGCAGCCGTGACGCGCCCGCCGGTGATCTGTATCTGCGGGTGCGTATCAAACCTCATGACCGGTACCGGCTGGAGGGCCGTGACATCCATGTCCGGCTTCCCGTGGCGCCCTGGGAAGCGGCGCTCGGCGCCACCGTACCGCTGCCCACTCCGGGCGGCAGCGCCAAGGTCACCGTCCCGCCCGGCTCCTCCAGTGGCCGCCGGCTGCGGCTGCGCGGCGAGGGCATGCCAAATCCGCGCGGCACCGACGGCGATCTCTACGCCGAGCTCCGGGTGATGGTCCCGCCACGCCCGACCGACCGCGAACGCGCGCTGTTCGAGGAGCTGGCCGCCGCGTCCGACTTCGACCCGAGGAGGCCGCGATGACAACCGGCCGACAGTGGCAGCAGCAACGGCAACGGCCGGAGACACGGCGGATCCGGGTCTACGAGCTGGTGCCCGTCCGCCGGCTCGGCCTGGAGGAGGTGGCCCGTCGCTCGGGCCTCCATCCCGACCTGGTCCGGCGGCTGGTGACGCTCGGTCTGGTGGAGGCAACCCGCGATTCCGCCGGCCGGCTCCGGTTCGACCGCTCGGCCCCGCGCACGCTGGCCCGTGTCCAGCGGCTGCGGGCCGGGCTTCCGCTCAACTACGCCTCCATCGGTCTCGTACTCGATCTGCTGGACCGGATCAGCCAGTTGGAGGCGGCGCTGCGCCGTACCGGCGCGAGGAGTGACGACCTGCCATGGACATGAATCGGCTGACCCAGAAGTCCCAGGAAGCCCTGCAAGAGGCCCAGAGCGCGGCCGTGCGCCTCGGGCAGACCGAGGTCGACGGTGAGCATCTGCTGCTCGCACTGCTCGACCAGCGTGAAGGGCTCGTACCCCGGCTGCTCGGCCAGGCCGGTGTCGATCCGCCCTCCCTGCGCGAGGCCGTGGAGAGCGAGGTGTCGCGCAGGCCCAGGGCGACCGGGCCGGGTGCCGCGCCCGGCCAGGTGTTCGTCACCCAGCGGCTGTCGCGGCTGCTGGAGACCGCCGAGCAGGAGGCCAGGAGGCTCAAGGACGAGTATGTCTCCGTCGAGCATCTGATGATGGCGCTGGCCGACGAGGGCTCGGCCTCCGCCTCGGGACGTCTGCTCAAGGAGTACGGGCTCACCAAGGAGGCGTTCCTCGCCGCGCTCACCCGGATCCGCGGCAATCAGCGCGTCACCTCCGCGACTCCGGAGGCCGCGTACGAGGCGCTGGAGAAGTACGGCCGCGACCTCGTCGCCGAGGCGCGGACCGGCACTCTGGACCCGGTGATCGGCCGGGACGCCGAGATCCGGCGGGTGACCCAGATCCTCAGCCGCAAGACCAAGAACAATCCGGTCCTGATAGGCGATCCGGGCGTCGGCAAGACCGCGATCGTGGAGGGACTCGCCCAGCGGATCGTCCGCGGCGATGTGCCGGAGGGGCTGCGGGACCGTACGATTTTCGCGCTCGACATCGCCTCACTGGTGGCCGGTGCCAAGTACCGCGGCGAGTTCGAGGAGCGGCTCAAGGCGGTGCTCGGAGAGGTCAAGGCGGCCGGCGGCCGGATCCTGCTCTTCCTCGACGAGCTGCACACGGTGGTCGGCGCGGGCGGCGCCGAGGGCGCGGTGGACGCCGGGAACATGCTGAAGCCGATGCTCGCCCGGGGCGAGCTGCATATGATCGGCGCGACCACGCTGGACGAGTACCGCAAGCGCATCGAGTCGGACGCCGCGCTGGAGCGCCGCTTCCAGCAGGTCCTGGTGGACGAGCCGAGCGTGGAGGACACCGTCTCCATCCTGCGCGGACTGCGCGAGCGGCTGGAGGTCTTCCACGGTGTGAAGATCCAGGACACGGCGCTGGTCGCCGCGGCGGCGCTCAGCCATCGCTATATCTCCGACCGCTTCCTGCCCGACAAGGCGATCGACCTGGTGGACGAGGCTTGCGCGCGGATGCGTACCGAGATCGACTCGATGCCCGCGGAGCTGGACGAGCTGACGCGGCGGGTCACCCGGCTGGAGATCGAGGAGGCGGCGCTCGCCAAGGAGACCGATCCGGCCAGTGTGAACCGGCTGGAGGAGCTGCGCAGGGAGCTCGCCGATGTGCGGGCCGAGGCCGACGCCGAGCACGCCCAGTGGGAGTCCGAGCGCCAGGCCATCCGCCGGGTCCAGGAGCTGCGCCAGGAGATGGAACGGGTGCGTCAGGAGGCCGACGAGGCCGAGCGCGCCTACAACCTGAACCGCGCCGCCGAACTGCGCTACGGGACGCTCACCGAACTGGAACGCCGGTTCGCCGCCGAGGAGGAGCAACTGCGCGTCAAGCAGGGCGAGACCAGACTGCTGCGCGAGGTGGTCACCGAGGACGAGATCGCGGAGATCGTCGCCGCCTGGACCGGTATCCCGGTGAGCCGTCTCCAGGAGGGCGAGCGCGAGAAGCTGCTCCGGCTGGACGAGATCCTCCAGGAGCGCGTGATCGGCCAGGACGAGGCCGTACGGCTGGTCGCCGACGCGATCATCCGGGCCCGGTCCGGGATCCGTGATCCGCGCAGGCCGATCGGGTCGTTCATCTTCCTCGGCCCGACCGGTGTGGGCAAGACCGAGCTGGCGAAGACGCTCGCGGCGGCGCTCTTCGACACGGAGGAGAGCATGGTCCGCCTCGACATGAGCGAGTACCAGGAGCGGCACACGGTGAGCCGGCTGGTCGGCGCGCCTCCCGGATACGTCGGATACGAGGAGGGCGGCCAGCTCACCGAGGCGGTGCGCCGCAGGCCCTACTCTGTGGTGCTGTTCGACGAGGTGGAGAAGGCGCACGCCGATGTCTTCAACACGCTGCTCCAGATCCTCGACGACGGCCGGATCACCGATGCCCAGGGCCGTACCGTCGACTTCCGCAACACCGTCGTCATCATGACCTCCAACATCGGCTCCACCTATCTGCTGGACGCGAGTGTGAACGGCGAGATCAAGCCCGACGCGCGGGGACAGGTGATGGCCGAACTGCGGTCGCACTTCCGGCCGGAGTTCCTCAACCGCGTGGACGACATCGTGCTCTTCAAGCCGCTGGGCCTGGCCCAGATCGAGCGGATCGTGGACCTCCAGTTCGACGAGCTGCGCCGGCGTCTCGCGGAGCGCAGGATCACCGTGGAGCTCACCGGGCCGGCCCGTGAACTCATCGCCCACCAGGGCTTCGACCCGGTGTACGGAGCCCGGCCGCTGCGCCGCTACATCTCGCACGAGGTGGAGACGCTGATCGGACGCGCGCTGCTGCGCGGTGACGCGCAGGACGGCTCGGTCATCAGGGTGGACGCCCAGAACGGCGAACTGGTCGTGACGTACCCCGAGCTGCCCGAGGGACGTTGACTGTCCCGAGGGACGTTGACTGTACGGACAGCCAGTGTATTTTTGACGTGTACACAGTTCGAGTGCGCGCCGGTCGCGGCACCGAAGCAGGGCGGGGGGACCGTGTCGCCGCGATCGGCGCATACGAACGAGGAAATGCGTGAGCAGTCGCGGGAGAAGATCCTCGCCGCCGCGCTGACGGAGTTCGCCGAGAAGGGCTACCACGAGGCGAGCATCTCCGACATCACGGCCCGCGCCGGTGTCTCGCGCGGTCTGATCAGCTACTACTTCCCGGGCAAGCAGGCGCTCGTGGACGAACTCCTCGACCGCTATCTCGACGGCGTCGTCGAGATCACCGAGGTGACCGGCAGCCCCGACGAGCGGCTGGCCGCGATCCTGGACGGCGTCCTGCTCGCCGCCGTACGGACCATTCCCGTACAGCGCATGGCGCTCAGTCTGGTCGTCGGCCCGGCAACACACGGCCTGTTCGCCCAGGTCGAGGCCCGCAAGGAGGAGCGGATCGTGCAGCTGGAGGACCGGCTGCGCGAGCTGTTCGCCGCACGTGGCGCGGCCGATCCGGCGCTGGAAGAGGTCTTCTTCCGCAGTGTGCTGGAAGGCGTGATCTTCAAGACCGCCGTCTACGCGGGCCAGTACCCCATGGAGCGTGTACGGAGCCGGCTGTACGAGCTGTACGGCCTGCCCGCGCCACAGAACCCGCTGATCCTGCCCGACCCGCCGCCCGTGGGCCGGATGCGCGCCGCTCCCGCCGGCTGACCCGTGGCACGCCCGTCCCGGTCATCCGCTTCGCCCGCTACGCAAGGAGATGAGCCGAATGGACGCCCAAGCAGCGCCGGCCCGGGCCGCCCGTGGGACACGGCCGTCCGCCAGGGCCCGCCGGTACGACAAAGACGGTGCCGACAGTGCCGAGGGACCTGCGAGAGGTACGACGGGAAAGCGCGGCCGATTACGGGTGGCGCGGCGCGGCCGTCCGGTGCCCGCTCGTCACAGCCGACGCGTGGGTGCCGAGAGGAGGCACGCGTGAACCGGGGCCGCGCCGAGCGGCGCATCTGGCAGCGGACCCGTCGTATCGCCGCGTCACTGACGCTGCCACGGCCGTTCACACCGGAGGCGTTCATCGCCGTCCTCGCGGAGCAGCGCGGACGGCCCATCGAGATCCTGCCCGTCGCCATGGGACATTCGCTGCCCTGCGGGCTGCTCGTGACCACCGACCGCGCGGACTACATTCTCTGCGCCGAAGGCACCACGGCCTTCCACCGGCGGCACATCCTGCTGCACGAGGCCGCTCATCTGCTGTGCGGTCATGACCAGGCGCCGGCGGCCGACTCGTCGGCGGCACGTCTGCTGATGCCGGGCCTCTCGCCCGCGCTGATCCGCCGGGTCCTCGGCCGGACCGTCTACACCGAACCACAGGAGTGCGAGGCCGAGTTGCTCGCCTCGCTGATCCTGCACCGGGTGGCGCGGGACGAGGCCAGGCCCGCGCGGCCGGCCCAGGGCCATGGCGAGGCGGGCTGGCTGGTGGGCGCCGTGGACGGCGAGGGATCCGGCCGTGGATGAGGTGCTGGCGTACTGCCCGGCCGGTCTCGCCATCGCCGTCGGCTGGTACGAACTGCGGCTGGCGCGGCGCGGCGGATCGTCCTCGGCGGTGCGGCTGCTGTGCTGGTTCGGACTGACCATGGGCGCGGCGATGGTGCTGCTCGCCCCGGCCACGGTGGCCGCGGCCCAGCTCGTACTACCGGGAGCCGCGCCGGGATTCCATCTCGTCGGACGTGAGCTGGAGATGGCCGCGATGGCCTTTCTGCCTCAGGCCGCGCTACGACTGACTCCTCGGTCACCGGCGCGGCCTCGGCCTCCGGCGCGCATGGCCGGGCGCCGGCATCTGGGCGCGACCGCCGTCGTCCTCGCCGTATGCCCGGTGCTCTTCCTCGTCGCACGACCCGAGGTCGTCGGAGGTACGGTCACCACGGACGCGTCCGGGTGGCCCTGGTTCGCCGCGTTCGACTCGGTCTTCACGCTGTACACGCTCTTCTGCCTCGGCCTGTTCACCGTGCCGGTGGTCCTGCACGCGCGAGGTCTGCCGCCCGGGCCGCTGCGCACCGGACTCCGGCTGATCTGCGCCGGCGCCGTGGTCGGTCTGGCGTGGGGGCTGTGGGGCCTGGCGGCCGTCGTCAACATGGTCAGGACACACCGTCAGGGCGTCGGCCTGGATCCCGTGGCGGTGGCGCTCGGGACGGGCTGTCTCGTACTCGCGGCCCTGGGCGTGACCGCTGCCCGCTGGGGTCCCGCACTCGCCGCTCCGGCCGGCTGGCTGCGCCCTTACCGCGATCTGCGCGCCTTGGAGCCGCTGTGGTCGGCCCTGCACGCCGTGGTTCCCGGCACGGCCCTGGGCGTCTCCTGGCGATGGGCGGGCCGAGTCGACCCGCGCGCGGCCGAATTCGCCCTCTACCGGCGGGTGGTGGAGATCAGGGACGGCTATCTCGCGCTGCGTCCCTATCTCGATCCGCGGATCGAGCTGTGGGTGGAGGGCGCCCTCATCCGTTTCCCGGTGCCTCCCGCGGGTGTCGCCGCCACGGTCGAGGCGGCCACCATCGCGGCGGCGCTGGAAT
>NZ_FMDK01000398.1 GCF_900091995.1 Streptomyces sp. MnatMP-M17 | reverse complement strand
AGACCGTCGGAGCCTGCGGAGCCGATGCCGTAATCATCGGCTCCGCAGGAGTCGCCCGGATCGAGCAGTCGCTCGACCAAGGGGGCGACGTCATCGACGGCTTCCGCACCTTCGTCAGGTCCGTATCGCCCAACCGTTCCATCACACCTGAGAGAACAGGGAGCTGAACATGTTCATCCGCGAACTGGAGAACGTGAAGACGGTCGAGTGGGGCAACGGCCTGAGCCGTCGCTTCATCGTGGCCGCCGACGGCCTCGACTACAGCATCACCGACACTACCGTGCGCGCGGGCACCAAGTCCCGTCTGGAGTACCGCAATCACATCGAATCCTGCTACTGCATCGAGGGTTCCGGTGAAGTGATCGAGCTGGACGGCACCTCGCACCCGATCACGCCCGGTGTTCTCTACTCGCTCAACGAGCACGACGCCCACTACCTCGTGGCCAGCCCGCACGAGGACCTGCGTCTGGTGTGCGTCTTCTCGCCGGCACTCCGGGGCGACGAGGTGCACCAGCTCGACGAGCAGGTGTCCTCCGCCTACTGATTCGCGCATTTCCTGAACATTCAGCACATCAAGCACATACCGCTCGACCGCCCGCCACTGATCCGTAACGGAAAGGCTCGCCGTGATCCGCTGGAACGCCGACCAGGCCGAACTGCGCGAAGGTCTGGCCCGGTGGGGTGAGGCGCTCAGCGCCGGCCACATAGAACAGGACGAACAGGCCACGTTCTCCTGGGACAAGTGGAAACTCATCCGGGAGACCGGCATTCTCGCGCTGCCCTTCGAGGAGCGATGGGGAGGCCTCGGCCAGTCCCTGCTCACCACCATGTATCTGCTCGAAGGGCTGGGCGAGCACTGCCGTGACTCGGGGCTGAGCTTCTCGGTCACCACCACCATGGCCAGCACCGGCGTACCGGTGGAGAAGTTCGGCACGGACGAGCAGAAGGAGCGGTATCTCACCCGGATCTGCTCCGGAGAACTGATCGGTGCCCACGCCATCACCGAGGCGGAGGGCGGCTCGGACGCCATGGCGATGACCACACGGGCGGTGCGGGACGGCGATCAGTTCGTCCTGAACGGCTCCAAGATCTTCGTCAGCAACGCACCCGTCGCCGATGTGTTCGTCGTCTACGCGCGTACGCATCCGGACGGCGGAGCGCTCGGAGTCACCGCGTTCCTTGTGGACCGGGACACTCCCGGACTCACGATCGGCAAGCCGACCAAGAAGATGGGACTGCGGACCTCGCCGCTCAGCGAGCTGTTCTTCGACGAGTGCCGTATCCCCAGGACCCAGGTGCTCGGCCGGGTTGGCGGAGGGTTCATCGTGCTCGATTACGTGATGAAGCGGGAGATCCTCTTCTCGTTCATCGTCAATGTCGGGGAGATGCAGCACCGGCTCGACCGCTGCCTCGACTACGCGAAGACCCGCCGTTCCTTCGGCAAACCGATCGGCTCGTACCAGTCCGTCGCCAACAAGATCGTCGACACGAAGATCCGGCTGGAGACGGCGAGGAAATGGCTGTACGACACCGCTGAACGGCTCGCGGCCGGCGAGAACGTCACGGTGGACCTGGCCATCGCCAAACTGGTCACGAGCGAGAGCAACCTGGCGACCAGTCTGATCGCCGTGCAGATCTTCGGCGGACACGGTTACATGACCGAGTACGGACTGGAGAAGGACGTGCGCAACGCCGTGGCCGGCACGATCTACTCCGGCACCACGGAGATCCAGTACAACCGCATCGCCTCGATGCTGGGCCTGGGCAAATGAGCCCGGAACCCGGCTCCAGGCTCCCGGCGGGACACTCGGCCGCACCCGAGACCCGCCGGGTTCTGAAAGTCTGCGGCGCCACCTCCACGGACGACATCGCCACGCTGGCAGCCGCGGGAGCGGACTGCGTCGGCGTGTGGCACGGCGTACCGGGCGGCCATGCCGAGCTGCCCGAGGAGCGCCTCACCGAACTCGTCGCGGCGGCCCATGCCACCGGCCGGCTCGAACCGGTCCTCGTCACCTTCCTCGGCGATCCCGAAGCCCTGACCGGCCTGGCGCGCCGTACCGGCCTGCGCTGGCTGCAACTCCACGCGTACCAGCCGCCCGCCGTCATCGCCGCGCTGCGCGCCGCCCTGCCCGACGCGGTCCTCGTCAAGGTTCTCCATCTGAGCGGCGGGAGCTGTGTCGAACGCCCGCTGATCGGCGCGTACGAGCGGGCGGGCACCGATCTGTTCCTGCTCGACACGGCCACCGAGGACGGCCGTATCGGCAGCACCGGACACCGGCTGCCGGAGCCGGACGTACTGGCGCTGCTGCCCAGGCTCACCCGCCCGTTCCTGCTCGCGGGCGGGATCTCCCCGTACAACCGTCCCGACTACGACGGCGTGGCCGCGCATGCCGGGTTCCGCGGTGTCGATGTGGACACCGGCGCCCGTGACGCCGAGGGACGCTTCTCGGCGCCCGCCGTCACCGCCCTGGCCCGCGCCTGGCGGACCGCCATGTCCCTGGAGGAGTCCCTATGACTGCCCGTTTCCTGGAAGCCCTGCTGGCCGCGGAACGCCCGCTGGTCATGGAGGTCAAACGGCGCGACGCGCACGGCTACGACCTCCTCGGCGGCCGGACACCGGTCGCGATCGTCGAGTCGTACGAGGCCGCGGGCGCCCCGTGCATCTCCGTGGTGACCGGACGCTGGTTCGGCGGGACTCCGGCGCTGCTGCGCGATGTCGCCGCGCTCACCGATCTGCCGCTGCTCCAGAAGGACTTCATCACCCGCAGGGACCAGCTCAAGACGGCCGTGGAGCTGGGCGCCTCCGCCGTGCTGCTCACGGCCGCGCTGCTGCCCAGATCCAGTATGCGCACCCTGATCACCGCCGCGCTCAGCACCGGTCTCACTCCCTTCGTCGAGGTGACGGAGGAGTCCGAACTCGACGGTCTGCCGCACACCGACGAATGTGTGATCGCCGTCAACAACAAGGACATCAAGGCCAAGGAGAGCGACCGAGGAGATCTCGAACGCAGCCTCGCCCTGCTGCCCGCGCTCCAGGCCGCCGGTACGCCGTGTCCGGTCAGCGCCAGCGCCATCGACAGCCCGCTCGCCGCCGCCCGGCTGCTCGACGCGGGCTTCGGCGGGCTGCTGGTCGGTACCTCGCTGCTGCGCACCGCGAACGCGAGCGCCTGGCTGGACGAGCTGGACGGCGCCAGAACCCGCTCCGTGGCCGCACCCAAGGCCTGAGCGACAGACCGGTACGGGCCCGCCCCGGGGACCGTACGCCTTGGCCGGCCCAGCTTCTCGCGCCTCGCTTTCCCCGCGTCCCGTTCCCGAACCGCTCCTGTCACACGCTCCCCAGGAGAACCGTCCGCCATGACCGCACCCGCCGCACCCGCCGCACCCACCGTCCCCGCCGAAGTGCCGTCAGCCGTACGTACCGTGCTCCTCGACGCCGACGGCGTAGAGGTGTCGGGTCTGCTCGCCGAGCCCGAGGGCGTCGAACCGCGTGCCGTGGTCGTCGCCATCCATGGCCGGGGCATGTGCGCCGACTACTTCAACGGGCTGACCGATCCGGCCGACTCGCTGCTCACACTCGGCGCAGGGCTGGGCTACTCCGTGCTCGCGCTCGACCGGCCCGGCTACGGCGCCTCCGTACGGCAGCTCCCGGAGGGGCAGCCGCTCGGCGACCAGGCGACGACCTTGCACGCGGCGCTCACCGACTTCGCCAAGAACCATCCGACCGGAGCCGGTTTCTTCGTGGTCGCCCACTCCGACGGCGGCAAGGTCAGTCTGCACATGGCGGCGCAGGACGCGGGCCGCGCGCTGCTCGGCCTCGACATCAACGGCTGCGGCTGGCGCTACGCCCGCGAGGCCCGGCACTTCCCCGACACCCTCGGCGGTGGCGCCTCCCGGCTCAACTGGGGCCCGCTGAACCTCTACGCGCCCGGTACGTTCCGCGCGAGCCGCTCCCTGCTGCGGGCGGTACCGCGGCGTGAGGAGATCCAGACGGCGGTGTGGCCCATCCAGTACCCACGGCTGGCCGGCCACATCACCAATCCGCTCCGGCTGACCTTCGCCGAGCACGAGCTCTGGTGGGAGCTGGACGACGCCTCGCTGGCCTCGATGAAGGGCCGGCTGACGGCCGCGCCTCTTGTCACCGTGGAGCGGCTGCCCGCCGCCGGGCACAACATCAGCATCGGCCGCGCGGCCCGCACCTACCATCTACGGGCGCTGGCCTTCCTGGAGGAGTGTCTGCTGCTCGGTCGCGGCGGCGCGGCGCGCGGCTGAACTCCCGTACCCGCACGGCCGGTTGCCGGGTCCGGTCGTACCCGTGATCAGTCCGTGGTCCTCCCCGGGTGCGCGCGGCCCATCGCGGCTAGTGTGTGCGGACCGTATTCACCCACACACCGAGCGACCAGGAAGGACCTCCGCCATGGCGGCACAGAACCCGGAACGTCCGGAGCACCCGAGGCCAGGCCCACGCGTCCGGCCGGCCGACGGAGGGCGCTCGTACTCCTTCGAGTTCTTCCCGCCGAAGACCGAGGCGGGCGAGCGCACGCTCTGGAACGCGATCCGCCGGATCGAGGCGCTCGCGCCCTCCTTCGTCTCGGTGACCTACGGCGCGGGCGGCTCCTCGCGCGACCGTACGATCGAAGTCACCAAGCGCATCGCCGCCGAGACCACACTGCGCCCGGTGGCCCATCTCACCGCGGTCGGCCACTCGGTGGCCGAACTGCGCCACATCATCGGCCAGTACGCGGACGCCGGCATCCGGGATGTGCTCGCCCTGCGCGGCGATCCGCCGGGCGATCCGCGCGGCGAGTGGGTCCGTCATCCCGAGGGCTTCGCCCAGGCGAGCGAACTGGTCTCCCTCATCCGGGAGTTGGGCGACTTCACCGTCGGTGTGGCGGCCTTTCCCGAACGCCATCCGCGCTCGGCCGACTGGGAGAGCGACATCCGCCACTTCGTGGCCAAGTGCCGGGCGGGCGCCGACTACGCCATCACCCAGATGTTCTTCCATGTGGAGGACTACCTCCGGCTCCGCGACCGGATCGAGGCCGCCGGCTGCACGACGCCGATCATTCCGGAGATCATGCCGGCCACCGACCACCGCCAGATCCGCCGGTTCGCGGAACTCAGCGACGCCCGCTTCCCCGACGAGCTCGCCGCGCGCCTCGAAGCGGCCCGCGACCAGCCCGGCGAGGGCCATCGGATCGGTGTCGAGTACGCCACGGCCATGGCCGAGCGGCTGCTCGCGGAGGGCGCTCCGGGCCTGCACTACATCACTCTGAACCGCTCCACGGCCACGATGGAGATCCACCAGAATCTGGGCGTCGGCGCGGGAGCGCGGAACGTGCCCGTCCCCGTCCCGGCACCCGCCGCCTAGGACTTCGAACTCCGGCCGCTGGAGCCCCGGTCGAGGATGGCTCCAGCGGGTCTGGCGGGCCGCCACCGGCCCTGCCATGATCTTCGGGCCGGTCAACTCCGGCTTGGACGCAGAAATATGAACCTGAGCTTCGTGGCTATGTACCGTCTCACCGCACTGGACTTGACTGGTCTCATGACGCAGATCATGAGAATTGCCCAGGGAACCGGACCAAAGGCCGCGTGGACACTCTGAGATCAGCGGGCAGACCCATCGCCGTGTCACACGTCGGCGGCGGCGTCGACGACGACACCGTGGCGGCCGCCGGATCACCTCGCATCGGACGGCTTCGACCACCAGACAAGGACATCCCATGAGCTACAACGCGCCCGGCACCCCCAATCCCTACGCCGCCTACCCGCCGCAGGCCCCGTCCCCGGCGCCGTCGCCCGTGAGCCGGAGCAAGGCGGTCGGGCCTCTGCTGATGATCGCCACCATCATGATGGGGCTCATGGCGGGTCTCTTCTTCGCGTACGACATCTCGGTCATGCCCGGTCTGGCCAGGACGGACGACCGTACGTACGTCGACGCGATGCAGAACTTCAACGCGCTGATCGACGGCAACGGTCTCTTCGGCATGGCCTTCATCGGAGCCCTGGTGGCCGCCGCGGTCGCCGCGTTCCTGGAGTACCGCCGGGGCCGGCGCGGGACCGCGCTGTGGATCGGGGCCGCGGCCGTGCTCTATCTGGTGGCCCTGATGATCACGTTCAGCGTCAACATCCCGCTCAACAACGAGCTGGCCGCCGCCGGTGACCCGGCCAAGATCACGGACTTCTCGATCGTCGACAGGTTCAAGGGCACCTGGGAGACGAGCAATATCGTCCGGACCCTGGTGTGCACGGCGGCGCTGGGCTTCCTCGCCCGCGCGCTGGTGCTGCACGGCCGCAGCAGCGGCGCCGCCGCTGCCGTCGGCGCTCCCGCGATGCGGCCTTACGGCGTCTGAAACGCGGCGCCGGGTGCACGGACGAGTGCACAGAGGAGAGGGCGACGGGCCCGGAGCCCGTCGCCCTTTCCCATGTCCTTCTCCGTCATCAGCATGGCGCGGGCCGGGGCCATGTACGGCCCCGGCAGCACCCGTTCGGGCACGGCCGGGGCCGGCGGCGGGCGGTCAGCCCACCGGGGTGGGCGGAGTGGCCGAAGGGCTGTCCTCCGTCCGTTCCCGCTTGCTCTCCTCGGCCTTGCTCTCCTCGGCGAGCCGCTCCATACCGCTCGTCGTCTTGAGCGGCTTCTCCTTGAGGAAGAGAACGGCGACCAGCGCGAGAGCGGCGAAGGGAGCGGCGACGAGGAAGAGCTCCGCCGTGGCCACGCCGTACGCGTGCTGCACGATCTCCCGCATCGGCGCGGGCAGCGTGGAGATGTCCGGTACGGAGCTCTCGCCGCCGGAGGCCGACCGGCCCGCTCCGCCCAGGCTCTTGGTCATCTCGGCCGTCACCCGGTTGGCCAGGATCGCGCCCAGCACGCTCGTACCGATCGTGCCGCCCATGCTGCGGAAGAACGACAGGACCGAGGTGGCCGCGCCGAGTTCGGCCGCCGGTACATCGTTCTGCGCCGCGAGCACCAGGTTCTGCATCAGCATGCCGACGCCGATACCGAGGACGGCCATATAGACGCTGAGGAGGCCGAAGCCGGTGTCGGCGTCGATCGTGGCCAGCAGACCGAGACCGCCCGTCATGATCACGGCGCCCGCGATCAGATGGATCTTCCACTTGCCGGTGGCGCTGATGATCTGGCCGGCGACTGTGGAGGAGACCAGCAGACCGAGGATCAGCGGCAGGCTCATCAGGCCCGCCATGGTCGGCGACTTGCCCAGCGAGATCTGGAAGTACTGCGAGAGGAAGACGGTGCCGCCGAACATCGCCACACCGACCAGCAGGCTGGCCACCGTGGTCAGGGAGACGGTGCGGTTGCGGAAGATGTCCAGCGGGATGACCGGCTCGGGAACCCGGGCCTCCACGAAGACCGCCGCGACCAGGAGCACGACACCCGCGCCGGTCAGCGCGGCCGTCTGCCAGGACGCCCAGTCGAACTGGTTGCCCGCCAGCGAGGTCCAGATGAGCAGGGCGCTGACACCGGCGACGATCAGGAACGCGCCCAGATAGTCGATCTTCACATCACGGCGGACCGTGGGCAGCCGCAGCGTGCGCTGGAGAATCAGGATCGCGGCGAGCGCGAAGGGCACTCCGATGAAGAAGCACCAGCGCCAGCCCAGCCATGAGGTGTCCACCAGTACACCGCCGACCAGCGGCCCGGCGACCGTACCGATGGCGAAGACGGCGCCGAAGATACCGGCGTACTTGCCCAGCCGCCGCGGCGGGATGATCGCCGCCATCACGACCTGCGCCAGGGCGGTCAGACCGCCCGCGCCGATGCCCTGGACGACCCGGCTGAAGATGAGCAGTCCGACGCCCTGCGAGAAGCCGGCGAGCAGCGACCCGACCACGAACATGGCGAGCGAGAGCTGGAGCAGCAGCTTCTTGTTGTAGAGGTCGGAGAGCTTGCCCCACAGCGGCACGGTCGCCGTCATGGCGAGCAGCTCGGCGGTGACCACCCAGGTGTACGAGGACTGGCTGCCGTGCAGGTCGGCGATGATCCGGGGCAGCGCGTTGGCGACCACCGTACCGGCCAGGATGGCGACGAACATGCCGGCCATCAGACCCGACAAAGTCCGTCAGGGGGGTAACCGGTGCGTCTCTTCGATGAGGTGGAGGGCGTCGTCGAGACGACCGCGCAGCCGCTCGACGAGAAGAATCAGCGCAGTTGCTGGGAGCTCGGCCAGATCGGCCCTCCGTGCGTCGTCAAGATCCTGACGCGCAAACAGCATTCTGCTGGCCTGCGACTGGGTGAGGGGCGGCCGGGGAGGATCGTCACTCTGCTGGGGCATGGGTCACCATGGGTATGGGCGGATGAGGTGGGCACCCGCTGACTCGGAGTCAAGCCGTCCGGTACAGGCTGCTTGGCAGGCGGGTGAATATCAAGAGAGATAAGCGGGCTGGCGGAAATTATTCTTGAGCATAAAGACATGTGATCTTGACACGGTCAGCGTTGACGGGTGCCATCGTCACCGCCGCCCACCGAGCGGGTACTCGCCCGCCGCCGCGCCATTGGTGACCAGATCCGGGCCGCGCGGAAGACTGCGGGCCTGACGCAGGAGGCTGTGGCTCTTCGCGTCGATATGACGCTTGCGCAGTACAACCGGATCGAGAAGGCGCACGCCAGCCCGTTGCTTGACACGCTGATCCGCATCGCTGACGCGATCGGAGTCCCTCTCGCCGAGCTCGTACGTGAGGAGCCCCGACCGGGCGCTGGGAACGCGGACCGGCCGGGGCGGTAGGGGGGCTCAGTCGAGCGGGTTGGCGGCGTCCGGGTCGTCCTCCGCGCGCGGCAGCGGCCGGTGTCCCTCAGAGTGATGGTTGACCCAGCCGCAGACACCGCAGCTGTAACGGCCGTCGAGCCCGGCGATC
>NZ_FMDK01000225.1 GCF_900091995.1 Streptomyces sp. MnatMP-M17 | reverse complement strand
GCTCCGGCTTCCGGTTCGGCGGCGGGCGGCCGAGCCGTCGGCTGCCTTGGCCCTCGACTCTGCTCCTGGCCGTCTTCGTATCCGTCGGAACCACCTTCGCCGGAGCCAATCAGCACGGCGATCGCCTCCCTCTCGACATCTACGCCCGGCTGCTGCTGCTCGCGGGACCCGTCCTGCTGCTCTTCCGCCGCCGCCACCCCGTCGTCTCCGTCTTCGGCGTCTCGGCGAGCGCCCTGATCTACTTCGCCGCCGGCTACCCGTACGGACCGATCTTCCTCACCGTGGGCGTGGCCACTTTCGCCGCGATCGTCGCGGGCCACCGACGGGCGGCATGGTGGGCCGTCGGACTGCTCTGGGCCGGCCATGTGCTCATCACACACTGGCTCTATCGCTGGCTGCCTCCGGCGCATGACCACGCGGCGCCCTGGGGACAGGAACTCGTCATCGCGGCCTTCGTGTTCGCCCTCTGCGCGGCCTCCGACGTCGTCCGGGTCCGCAGGGAGCAGTGGGCCAGGGAGGGCGCCGAGCGCCGGGCGGCCGAGAAGCGCAGACAGAACGAGGAACGGCTGCGGATCGCCCGTGAGCTGCATGACGTACTCGCCCACTCCATCTCCGTCATCAATGTCCAGGCGGGCGTCGGGCTCGCCCTGCTCGACTCCGATCCGGAACAGGCCCGTACGGCGCTCACCACCATCAAGGCGGCGAGCAAGGAGGCGCTCGGCGAGGTACGGCAGGTCCTCGACACGCTCAGAACGCCCGGCGACGCTCCGCGCGCGCCCGCACCGGGCCTCGACCGGCTGCCCGAACTCGTGGAACAGGCTGCCGGCGCCGGGCTCACCGTCGAGATCCTGCGGGACGGACGCCCGGTCGCGCTGCCGCCCGGCACCGATCTGGCCGCCTTCCGGATCATCCAGGAGGCGCTGACCAATGTGGTGCGCCACTCCGGCTCCCGTACGGCACAGGTCCGGCTCGGATACGCGCCCGGACTGCTCGAACTCCGTATAGACGACGCGGGACCCGCGACCGGCACAGACGCGGGCGGCGGCGGCAACGGTCTCGTCGGAATGAGCGAGCGCGCCGCCGCGCTCGGTGGCACGATCGAGGCGGGGCCACGGCCCGACGGCGGTTTCCGTGTCCGGGCGACGATTCCGGTGAGGGCCGAGGAGTGACTCTTGAGGACCAGGAAGTGACCGTGATCCGTGTGCTGCTCGCCGACGACCAGTCGCTGGTACGGGCGGGCTTCCGCGCGCTGCTTGACGCCCAGCCGGACATCGAGGTCGCCGGTGAGGCGGCCGACGGCGGGGAGGCGGTGCGCCGGGTACGTGAACTCCGGCCCGATGTGGTGCTGATGGACATCCGGATGCCCCTGCTGGACGGTCTGGCCGCCACGCGCCGGATCACCGAGGACGGAGGGCTCGACCAGGTGAAGGTGGTCATGCTCACCACCTTCGAACTCGACGAGTATGTCTTCGAGGCGATCCGCTCCGGTGCTTCCGGCTTTCTGGTCAAGGACACCGAGCCGGATGAACTGCTGCGCGCGGTACGGGCGGTGGTGGCGGGCGACGCGCTGCTGTCGCCGGGGGTGACGCGCCGGCTCATCGCCGAGTTCGCGTCCCGCTCCAAGGTCCCGGCGGACTTCGCGGGGCTGGGTGAACTGACCGAGCGTGAGCGGGAGGTGATGGCACTGGTCGGTATCGGTCTCTCCAACGAGGAGATCGCCCGCCGGCTGGTCGTCAGCCCGCTCACGGCCAAGACGCATGTCAGCAGGACGATGGTGAAACTGGGCGCCAGGGACCGGGCCCAACTCGTCGTTCTGGCCTATGAGTCGGGACTCGTACGACCGGGCTGGCTCGGCTGAGCGGGCGGGCTGATCTGCGTTGACGGTCCGGGTTCGGCGGACGGCCGCCGAGGGAGGGCGAAGCCGATTCCGATCGTGACGGCATCCCGTTCGGCAGTGCTCCGTGACCCCATGAACCGAGTCTGGCGCCGCCACGGAGGGATGGGAAGACGCCCCGCGCGGGCCCGTCAGGCCTCGCGCGGGTGCGAGGGCCGCCGCGGGTCACGCAGCAGCCGTACGAAACCGCCCAGCGCCGCCGCCTGGATCAGCACCGAGAGCACCAGTGCGGGATAGACGAACGCGGCGGAGTCGGCGAACGTACCACCGACCAGCTCACCGCCTATGAAGAAGACGAAGACGGTCGGCGCCGCGAGGAAGAACAGCCACACTCCGGCGAACGACGCGTCCGGGTGCGCCACGAAGAGGGTGTCGACCGCGACGAAGACGGCCGTCGCCGCGACCAGACCGAGATAGACCTGGGACACGCGGTTCCCGAATGTCAGCCGCGCGAGTGTGGTCAGCAGTCCAGAAGCCATGATCTTCTCCCCTGAGGTGTGGTACTTCCAGGGTGCGCCGGATCGAACGGCCTTGCCTGAGTACACCTACTCAGGCTGCGTATGTAGCCTGCCCACGCATACCGGAGCTACTCGCGACTCACGGCTGCTGAGGTGCGGGCTCCGCCGACACATGGCGCGCCGCGTGGGCGATGACCGCGGCTGCCGCCGCCAGCAGCGCGACGGTGGTCAGGGCGAGCGGCAGCGAGAACCAGTCGGCCAGAAAGCCGATCGCGGGCGGGCCCAGCAGCATCCCGCCGTACCCCAGCGTCGACGCGGTGGCGACACCGCCGGGTCCGGCCAGCGCGCCCGCGCGGCCGACGGCCACCGGGAAGATATTGGCGAGACCGAGACCGGCCACGGCGAAGCCCGTCAGCGCTGCCCAGGCGGTCGGCGCGAGAGCGCCGAGCAGCATTCCGAGCGCGGCGGTGAGGCCACCGAGGACCAGGGCGCGGTTCTGGCCGAGCCGTTCCAGCAGGACCGTGCCGGAGAGCCGGCCCGCCGTCATGGCGAGGGCGAAGAGGGAGTAGCCGGCGGCGGCCAGGCCGGGAGAGGCGTCGAGGTCCTCGGTGAGATGGAGCGCGCTCCAGTCGGCCATCGCGCCTTCGCCGTACGCCGTGCACAGGGCGATCACTCCGAAAAGCAGAACCACCCGCCGCGTGCCGCGCCCACGCCCACGCGGCGTGTGCGCCGCGCCCGCCTCGGCTCCGGGCCCGGACACCGCTACAGGCACAGGCAAAGGCACGGGTGCACGCCGCCGCAGCAGCACAGGCCCGGTCACCGCGGTCACCAGCAGTCCGACACCGGTCAGGAGCAGAAGATGGACGGTGGGGGAGAGACCGCCCGCGACCAGCCCGCCCAGCCCTGCCCCCACCATGCCGCCGAGGCTGAACGCCGCGTGGAAGCTGGAGATCACCGGCCGCCGCAGGGCCGCGACAAGATCGACGGCCGCGCTGTTCATGGAGACGTTCAAGGAACCGTAGGCCGCGCCGAAGACCAGCAGCACCAGACCGAGCGCCGGCGCCGAGTGCGCCTGCGGCGGCAGCACGATGCTGAGCGAGAGCAGCACCGCCGACACCACCGTCACCGGATGGCTCCCGAACCGCTGGCACAGCCGCCCGGTGAACACCATCGTCACCACGGCGCCCGCCGATACGCCCAGCAGGGCCAGCCCGAGATCGCTCTCTGAAGCCCCGGTCTGATCCTTGATGGCAGGGATACGGACCACCCAGCCGGCGAACATGAAGCCGTCGAGCGCGAAGAAAACGGTCAGTGCGGTACGGAGCCGGGACAACGAGGACCGAGCCGCGAGGTCCGCGTCATCGCCCCCCGAGACGGCCGTCCCTACTTTGTTTAGATGCGGCACAAAATGAGAATAGGTGCGAGGAACCATCCGTACAAGTCGCGCGGAGGCACCGAGCAGGGTTCTGAGGCCCGGTGTCCGTGCAAGGTGGGGCCGAGGAGGTCGTTGTGCCTTCGGATCATGGGAGACTCGCCTCCATGGACGGCAAGGTGACCACTACCCAGACAAGGCGGACAAGGCTGGAGAGAGGCCGCGGCGCGCTCGGCCCTGCACTGGAACTGGTTCATACGGGTCGTGCGCCCACCCGGGCCGTGCTCACCGCGGAGCTGGGTGTCACCCGGGCCACGGCCGGAGCTGTCGCCGCGGAGCTGGAGGCCCTCGGGCTGATCCAGGTGGACTCGCGGCCCGGTGCCGCCGCGGGCTCGCAAGGGCGGCCCTCGCACCGGCTGTCGGTCGACGACAACGGTCCCGTCGCCCTGGCCGCCCAGGTGCATGTCGACGGTTTCCGGGTCGCGCTGGTCGGGCTCGGCGGCCGTATCGTCGCCACCGCTCCCCGCAGCGGTACGGTCTCGGCCGATCCGGCCCAGGTGCTCGGCGAGGCCGTGGAGGCCGGGGCCGCGCTGCTGCGCTCCACCGGACGGCGCTGTGTGGGCGCGGGCCTCGCCGTGCCCTCGGCCGTCGCCGAGCCCGGAGGCACCGCCCTCAATCCGCTGCACATCGCCTGGTCGGCCGGTGCCCCGGTCCGTGACGTCTTCGCCGAGCGGATACGCGCGGCCGGTATCGAGGGCCCCGCCTTCACCGGGAACGACGTCAACCTCTCCGCCCTCGCCGAACACCGGCACGGCGCGGGCCGCGGTGCCCAGCATCTGCTCTGTGTCGCCACCGGACATCGCGGTGTCGGTGGCGCGCTCGTCCTCGACGGCCGCCTGCACACCGGCAGTTCGGGCCTCGCCCTCGAAGTCGGCCATCTCACGGTCAATCCGGAGGGCCGGCCCTGCTACTGCGGCAGCAAGGGCTGTCTCGACGTCGAGGCCGATCCGCTCGCCTTCCTCACCGCCGCCGGCCGCGCGCCGGGCCCCGAGGTCTCGCTGCTCCAGCAGTCGCGGGATCTGCTCCGTACGGAGTACGCCGACCCGGCCGTACGCCGGGCCACCGAGGAGCTGATCGACCGGCTGGGACTGGGGCTCGCCGGGCTGGTCAATATCCTCAACCCGGACCGGATCATCCTCGGCGGACTCCACCGCGAACTGCTCGACGCGGACCCGGAGCGGCTGCATGCCGTCGTGGCCGACCGCAGTCTGTGGGGCCGCGGCGGTGGCGTACCGATTCTGCCCTGCACGCTCGACCACAACAGCCTGGTGGGCGCGGCCGAGGTGGCATGGCAGCCGGTGCTGGACGATCCGCTGGGCGCCCTCACGCGCTGACGGCCCTCACGTACTGAAGGCCCTCATGTACTGACGGCCCTCATGTACTGACGGCCCTGACGCGCTGGGCGCGCTCACGCGGTGGACGTGCGCACTCGCCGAGTTCCGTTCGCCGCGGCTGTGACAGATGCAGGACCTGATAGCGGTCGTCCATCTCGCGCGGTGTGTCGTGCTCCCGCGGGCCGGTGGAGCGCGGCAGGGAGCAGTGCGCGGACCCGCGGCTACTCCCGGAGTGGTACGCGCACGGCCGCTGGCCGTACGACGACTCGGGCCGCTCCCGACGCGAGGCTCGGAGGCGACAAGGAAAGACGGCGAGACCTTTTCCCGAGGAGCTGAACCGAGATGAACACTCTGGCCTTCCACGGCGGGCCCGGCCCGTGGATTCTGCTGTTCCCACTGTTCTGGGCGGCGGTTGTATTCGGTGCCCTCACGCTCCTGCGCCGCACCATATGGCGCCGTGGCAGGAGCAATGGCGGCGGATTCCGTGGCCCTTGGCAGGCCGCGGGCATTCCGTACGACCACCAGTCGCCCATAGCGATGCTCGGCCGCCGGTTCGCGGCCGGTGAGATCGACGAGGACGAGTACTGGCGCCGACTGTCCGTGCTGGACGAGCAGTTCGGCCGTACGGGCAAGGCGGGTACGGCATGAGCACCGCCACGGTGACCGGCACCGCGGCCCGTGTCGTCGGCGCCGTGAAGATCTACGGCAAGGGCGATACGGAGGTGCGGGCCCTGGACGGAGTGAGCGTCGACTTCGCGGCGGGCGGCTTCACCGCGATCATGGGGCCCTCCGGCTCCGGGAAGTCCACCCTGATGCACTGCGCGGCCGGACTCGACACCCTCACTTCGGGCTCCGCCTTCATCGGCGGTACGGATCTGAGCACTCTCGACGACCGAGGGCTCACGCTGCTGCGCCGCGAGCGGATCGGCTTTGTTTTCCAGGCCTTCAATCTCATTCCGACTCTCACGGTCGCCGAGAACATCACTCTCCCGATGGACCTCGCGGGCAGACCGCACGACGACGAGCTGCTGGACGACCTCATCGACGCCGTCGGACTGCGCGACCGGCTGCACCACCGGCCCGGTGAGCTGTCCGGCGGACAGCAGCAACGCGTCGCCGTGGCCCGCGCGTTCGCGGCCGGCCCCGATGTCGTCTTCGCCGACGAACCGACCGGCAATCTCGACTCCCGCGCGGGGGAGGAGGTGCTGCGGCTGCTGGGCCGTACGGTACGCAGGACGGGCCGTACGGTCGTCATGGTCACCCATGACCCGGTCGCCGCGGCCCATGCCGACGAGGTGGTCTTCCTCGCGGACGGCCGACTGATGGACCGGATGCGGAACCCGACCGCCGACCGAGTGCTCGACCGGCTGAAGGCGTTCGACGGCAGGAACACGGCAGACATGAGCCCGGCGGTCATGGGCCCGGCACACACAGCCCTCGCGCACGTAGCCCCGGCCCACACGGACCGAGCAGACACAGAGGCCGCCAACGCCAAGCGCTCCACCACCCGCAAAGGGCCGACCACATGAGCGGGACCCGCGCCTCACTTCGTATCAGCCGTAACTCGCTCCGTGCCCACAAGCGGCGCTTCGCGGGCACCTTCACCGCCGTCCTGCTCGGTGTCGCCTTTCTGACCGGCACTCTCGTCATGGGAGACACGCTGCGCGGCAGCTTCGGCACCATGTTCGGCGAGGCCGCGGGCGGCACCGACGCCGTCGTCCGCAGCTCCAATGTGGTCACCGTCCCGGGCGAGGGCCAGGGCAGCAGAGAGCCGGTGGACACCGCGCTGATCGCCCGTATCGGGCGGACCCCCGAGGTCGCCGCCGTCGCGCCCAGGATCGAGGGCGCCGGTCAGCTCGTCGGCGCGAACGGCGAGCCCATCGGCGGCCAGGGCCCGCCCACCGTCGCCGGCAACTGGATCGACGACCAGGAACTCAATCCGTACCGCCTCGCCGAAGGGCGCGTGCCCGCCAGGACCGGCGAGGTCGTCGTCAACCGCGGCGCCGCCGAGGCCGGCGGACTGAGGATCGGCGACAGGACCGTACTGCGCACTCCGGATCCGGTCGAGGTGACCGTCGTCGGTCTGGCCACCTTCGCCGGCGAGGACGGCATGGCCCAGGTCACCTACACCGGTATGACGCGGGCCGACGCCGAGAAGTACCTCACTCCCGAGCCGGGCAGGGCCGCGAGCATCCAGGTGCGCGCGGGACCCGGCGTCACCCAGCGGGAACTGGTCGACGCGCTTACTTCCGTCCTGCCGCCCGGCGTCGAAGCCATCACGGGACAGGAGTCCGCCGACGAGAACCAGGACATGATCTCCGGTCAGTTCCTCGGTCTCTTCACCACATTGCTCCTGGTCTTCTCCGGCATCGTGCTGCTCGTCGCCACCTTCTCCATCCACAACACCTTCGCCATCGTCGTCGCCCAGCGCATCCGTGAGAGCGCCCTGCTGCGCGCGCTCGGCGCCTCGCGCGGCCAGATCGTCGGTTCGACGCTCGCCGAGGCGGCCGTCGTCGCGCTGGCCGCGTCCGCCGCCGGACTGCTCGCCGGCCTGGGGATCGCGGCGGGCCTTCAGGCGCTGTTCCCAGCCATCGGATTCCCGTTCCCCGACGGCCCTCTGGTGATCGGCGCGCTCTCCATGCTGCTGCCTCTCGCCGTCGGTGTCGTCGTCTGTCTGGGATCCGCGCTGCTTCCCGCCGTACGGGCCGGGCGCACCGCTCCGCTGGCCGCGCTGCGCGAGACCGCGGTGGACCATTCGGGTGGCTCCCGGACGCGCGCGTTCACCGGAACGGCTCTGGGCGCGGTGAGTGCGGGTGCCATCCTGACCGGAGTCCTCGCCACGCCGTCACTGCTGCTCGCCGGCACGGGCGCGGTGCTGGCCCTGGTCTCGTTCGTGGTGCTCGGCCCGGTGGCGTCCTCGTACGCGGTACGGATCCTGGGCGGGCCGCTGGACCGGCTCCGAGGTATGTCGGGCGGGCTGGCCAGGCGCAACGCGCTGCGCAGCCCCAAGCGCACGGCCGCGACCGCCACCGCGCTGATGATCGGTGTCGCCGTCGTCTCGCTGTTCACGGTCTTCGGCGCCTCGCTGAAGGCCACCATGGACCGCACGGTGGACCGTTCCTTCGCCGGGGATCTCGCGGTGAGCGCGCCCGCCTTCGGCGGCGGAGGCAGCGGGCTGAGCCCCCGGCTGGCCCCGGCCCTCGCGAAACTGCCCGAGGTGGCCGTCGCCGTCGGTCTCGGCAGAGGAGTGGCCGAGGTCGACGGGCAGGGGCGTGCGCTGACCGTCACCGATCCGGTCGCGCTCGCCGAGGGCTTCGATCTGGGCTCCGTGCAGGGCTCGCTCACCGGTCTCGGTACGGACGGGATCGCCGTCTCGGACACCGAGGCGGACAAGCGTGGCCTGCGGCTCGGCGGCAGCGCCGAACTCGCCTTCACCGACGGGAAGAAGGAGACCGTCACCGTCCGTGCCGTCTACGGGCGGTCGGAACTGGCGGGCGACTATGTCATCACCCGGGCCGCCTGGGCGCCGCACCGTGCGCAGGACTCCGACACCCTGGTCTCCGTCACCTTCCGGGACGGCGTGTCCGCCGCCGCCGGCACGGCGGCGGTCGAGAAGGCGGCGGAGGCGTACGGAAACCCGGAGGTGCAGACGCGTGACGAGTACGCGCGTACCGCGGCGGGAGCCATCGACATGATGCTGACTCTCGTCTACGCGCTGCTCGCCCTCGCCGTGGTGATCGCCCTGCTCGGGATCGCCAACACCCTGACGCTCGCGGTCCACGAGCGGACCAGGGAACTCGGTCTGCTCCGGGCCGTCGGCCAGACCAGGGCCCAGCTCCGGGCTATGGTGCGCTGGGAATCGGTGCTGGTCGCCGCGTTCGGTACGGCTGGTGGACTGGCTCTGGGCGGGCTGCTCGGCTGGGTGATCGTCAAGGCGTCCGAGGGTGCCGGGGACACACCCTTCGCCTTCGCCGTACCGCCGGTTCACCTGGTACTGATCGCCGTGGTCGGGCTGACGGCCGGTGCGATCGCGGGCTGGCGGCCCGCGCGCAGGGCCGCGCGCCTGGACGTACTGCGCGCCATCGCCACGGAGTAGCCACGGTCACGCGGTCACCTCACCACGCGCGGTCAGCTCACCATGACCGACCGGACCGTGGCGGCCCTGTGCTCGCCGGCCAGAGTGCCGAACTCGAAGTCCGGGAAGGGACCGTCGGTCGTCGCTCCGTACACCGGACTCAGGGCCTGGGAGAGTGCGGCCGGCGGCGCGGGAAGCGTGAACCAGATGCTCTTGCCCGTATCGCCTCGGGCGCGCACGCCCCAGCTCTCGCTCACGGCCGCGATCAGTGCGAGACCGCGACCGCCTGTGTCGAAGGGATTGGCACGGTTGACCGTCGGTATCCGGGGGTCGTGGTCACTGACCGAGACCATGAGGCGTTCGAGCAGCAGCTCGATATCGACGGTGCACAGCTTGTCGGGCTGCGCGTGGCGGTGGACGTTGGTCAGCAGCTCGGTGACGCCGAGTGCCGCTTGGTCGATCAAAGGATCGAGATGCCAAGAACGCAATTGTGCGGAGATGATTCTGCGGACCTGACCGATCCGCGACGGCAGGGCCTGGAGCTCCACCGTGCAATGCCTGCGGGGCTGGCTGATCACGGCTGCGACTCCCCGAAATGAGGTCCGGAAGACGACGAAGGAACGGGTCCGGCAGCGCGCTCGCTGGCTCGCTGCTGTTCCCGGCCCGGCGGGGCTGGATCGCAGTGTTACCGCCGGTTCACCCTGAGTGATGTGAGACCAGAGTGAACCAGGGGACCCGGCTTCGCAACTCGCGGCGGATCAAAGGCTGATCGCGTCTTCCACGGCAGATCGGACGCTCTGCCGCGGGCCATGTGTGCGCGGCGGTTCAGGCGCTCCGCGGGCAGGTCATGTGTTCTTGTGGCTCGCCCGGCTGACGGCTTCCATGAACCGTACGGCCAGCGCCGACGCGTCGGGTCGGTGATCGCGCTGGCCCATGGTCAGCCGGTAGCGGATCCCGTTCACGGTGGCGACCGTGCTGCCACGGCCCGCGAACCAGGGCCTCGCCGCCCGTACGGCCCGCAGCGGCGCGCTGTCGATCACCCGGCCGTAGCTGGTCAGCAGGGCCAGTCTGCCGTCCTGGATGAGGACTTGGCCTGCCTTGGTGAGCGAACGCGGCCACCGTTCTATCCGTACCCCGCGCGCGTCGAACTCCGGCTCAGCCATGGTTCTCAGCCCCCTCCGTGCATACCCCGCACAGGCAGTCTGCCCAAGTATGCCCATGGACACCAGACCGCCTCGCGCACAGGGTCTCCAAGGCATCGCTATGGCTGCCCAAAGCGGACGTTTGCGCAGGTGGTAGGGGTACCTTCAAGAGAGGGACGAGGAGACGAGGACCACGGACATGACGCGACCGGACAGCACGGGAGAACGGGACAGTACGGGAGCGGCCGAGGCCACGACGACGGCGGGCGGTGGGACAGCGGCCGACGGTGGGACAGTGGCCGGAGTCTGGGCGGCGGGCGGCGGTGAGGCCAGGGCGACCGTCGACGTGGACCGCAGCGACGCCGAGTACCGCGCGTGGCTCAAGGAAGCCGTACGGAAGGTCCAGGCCGACGCCAACCGCTCCGCAGACACCCATCTGCTGCGCTTCCCGCTGCCCGAGCGGTGGGGCATCGATCTCTACCTCAAGGACGAGTCGACGCATCCGACCGGCAGCCTCAAGCACCGGCTCGCCCGCTCGCTCTTCCTCTACGGTCTGTGCAACGGCTGGATCCGTCCCGGCAAGCCGGTGATCGAGGCGTCCAGCGGCTCGACGGCGGTCTCCGAGGCGTACTTCGCCAAGCTGATCGGCGTGCCGTTCATCGCGGTCATGCCCCGTACCACCAGCGCTGAGAAGTGCCGGCTGATCGAATTCCACGGCGGGCGCTGCCACTTCGTCGACGACTCGCGGAAGCTGTACGAGGAGTCCGCGGACCTGGCCGCCAGGACCGGCGGCCACTACATGGACCAGTTCACCTACGCGGAGCGCGCGACGGACTGGCGCGGCAACAACAACATCGCCGAATCGATCTACCAGCAGCTCAAGTTGGAGCGCTATCCGGAGCCCGCCTGGATCGTCGCCACGGCCGGGACCGGCGGCACCTCGGCGACCATCGCGCGCTATGTGCACTACATGCAGTACGACACCCGGATCTGCGTTCCGGACCCGGAGAACTCGTGCTTCTTCGACGGGTGGACCCGTAACGATCCGCTGGCATGCAGCGAACACGGCTCCCGGATCGAGGGCATCGGCCGGCCCCGGATGGAACCGAGCTTTGTGCCGGGAGCCATCGACCGGATGATGAAGGTGCCGGACGCGGCGAGTGTCGCCGCCGTACGCGCGCTGGAACGGGCCATCGGACGGAAGGCAGGCGGCTCCACCGGTACGGGACTGTGGAGCGCGCTCAAGATCGTGGCGGAGATGGTCGCGGCGGGACGCCACGGCAGTGTGGTGACCTTGCTCTGTGATCCCGGCGACCGGTATCTCGACAAGTACTACTCGGACGCCTGGCTCGGCCGGCAGGGCCTGGACATCGCTCCGTACACGGTCACACTGGACCGCTTCCTGGCCGACGGCGTCTGGCCGGACAGCGCCTGACGCCCACAGGGCCTCAGGCCTTCGCGAGGCGCCGGTCGAGGGCGCGTACCGCCTGTCGGAAGGTGCGGCCCATGGCCGGGCGGGCCAGCCGTAGAACTGTGCGGTACACCGCTGTCCCGTCCGTGGCCACGGTCCACCGCACCCGGGTGCCATTGCCTGCCGGTGCCAGCCGCCATGCCTCCAACAGGGCGCGTACGCCGGGTGCGTCGGTCTCGTCGGTGCGATACGCGTAGAGCACATCGGGCTGGGCGGCCAGCACCGTCTCCCGGAAGCGGGCACCGCCCTTGAGCCGCACCGTACGGCCCTCCGGTGTGGGCGTGGCGGCGGTCACCGCGCTGAACCACTCGGGCCAGGACTCCGTTTCGATGGCGAGCGCCCGGTAGACCGCTTCCGGCGGCGCGCTCAGCAGGTCCGTGTACGCCAGACGTACGGGCGCGGACTCGGCGAAGTCCAGTTCCACGGAACGGAGTTGGCGGGCCATGGACAGCACATCCCTGGGCGGCGTCGAATGATGGGACCGGACATTTTAGTGCGTGGCACGGGACGAATGCCCTGGTCCGCCACACAGCAAACGGCTGACGGCACGGCCGCAGACGAGATACCGGGCGCGCGGTCAGGCATCCTGCGGCGGTATCAGGTCCTCGGGCCCGCCCGCCACCACAAGGCCCGGGAGCAGCTCGGCGAGCTCCTCGCGAGCCTCCTGCGGCAGCCCCGCGTCCGTCACCAACGTGTCCACCTGGTCCAGCGTCGCGAAGGAACTCAGGCCCACCGTGCCCCACTTGGTGTGATCGGCGATGGCCACCACCCGGCGCGCCGACCGCATGAACCGCCGGTTGGTCTCCGCCTCGCCGAGATTCGGTGTGGACAGCCCGGCCTCCACCGAGATGCCGTGCACGCCGAGGAACAGCACATCGAAGTGGAGCGAGCGGATCGCCTGGTCCGCCACCGGGCCGACCAGCGCGTCCGACGGTGTGCGCACCCCGCCGGTCAGCACCACGGTCGCCGCTCCGGGATGCCCGCCGCCCGCCATGCCCGCGCGCTGCGCCGCGTGGAACACCTCAGCGACCCGTATCGAGTTGGTCACCACCGTCAGATCCGGTACGTCCACGAGATGGTGGGCCAGCACATAGGTCGTGGTCCCCCCGGACAGCGCGATCGCGCTCCCGGGCACCACCATGGCCGCCGCCGCCCGCGCGATGTCCTCCTTGGCGGTCAGCTCCAGCGCCGACTTCGCCTCGAATCCCGGCTCGTGCGTGCTCGCCTCGACCACCGGCACCGCACCGCCGTGCACCTTCTCGATGACGCCTTGGCGGGCCAGCGCGTCCAGGTCCCGCCGCACCGTCATGTCGGAGACATTGAGCCTGCGCGTCAGCTCGTTCACCCGGACTCCGCCGCGCCGGCGCACCTCGTCCAGGATCAGGGCACGGCGCTGCTCCGCGAGAAGGTTCTGACTGTCACTCACCGCCGGGCCGTTCCTTTCCTGGTCCTCATCCAGATGGTCGCTGGAGTTTCACTGTGGTTCCGCTGTCGTCCGATGCCGTATGCCGTATGCCGTATGCCGTATCCCGCCGTCCCCGATGGCCGAGGATGTCCGATCGGTACGGGTCCCTCATCCTCGCACGCGGTTCGGACACTCGCGCCGGGGGTTGGCGGAGGCGGGCCTCGGGGAGATTCCGTGAGAGTCGCGCGGGCAACGGCCGGGATCCGCGATTGTGGTGCCTCTTGTCGCGCGGGCCGTGCCCGGTCCCGATCCACTCCGATCACCCCGAACCCTGTTCACTCCGAGAGCGAGCCATCGAAGTGCCCTCAGAAACTCCGGATCCGCAGAGCGGCGGAGCCGCGCTCGAACTGCTGGTCCACGGCGTCGGCGGGGCCACCCCGCAGAAGATGCTCGACGATCCGCGTACGGTCAGGATCACCGGTGACGAGACGGCCGCCGTCTACCGGCGCAGGGACGACGCGGAGGCGGAGCGGCATCCGGAGCGCCATGCCGGCAGGCCCGTCCCCGAGGCGTACTGCTGGTCCAACCTCACCTCGGGCAACGGCTCGCGCGCGCTGTGGCTCCTGCTGCTTCCCTTCATGGTGGTCAATCTCGCGCACTGGATGCGGCCCGCCACCAAGGGCCTGGCCAAGTCCCAGCGGCTGTACGGAGTCCTCGTAAGGCTGGTCGCCCTCACTCTCACCGTGCTGCTGACCGCCGCCGCCTGCGAGGTCGCGCTCGATCTGACGGCGTGGCAGTGCGCGGGCTCGGCGGACTGTGTCGCCGAGCGGTCCTGGCTCGGCTTCCTGTCGCCGGCGGGACACGGCTGGTGGTCGCAGCCCGGCCGTCGGCTCGCCCTCGCCTCGCTGGTGCCCACGGCGCTGGTGGGACTGCTCTGGTATCTGTCGAACCGGACATGGAGCGCGTACGAGGCCCAGCGCCCGCCCACCGACACACCGTCAGCGTCCGCCTCGGCCTCGGCCTCGGCCGATGATCCCACCACTGCCACTGCCACTGCCACTGCCACTGCAACTGCCACTGCCACCGCTGCGGCCGACGGGCGTCCCGCGCCCGGCGAGGGCCCGGTGAGG
>NZ_FMDK01000565.1 GCF_900091995.1 Streptomyces sp. MnatMP-M17 | reverse complement strand
TCGACGGAAGTCGCCGCGCACGGTGCCGGCCGACGGGCCGCGCCGTCCCGGATCGGGTCCACGCCCGGTCCACCGGGTCCCACCCGATCTGCCGGTCTATACGGGAAGCAAAGCTCCCTGCCGCGCTGGGACGCGAAGCCTGCGGCAGGAGTAGACGAACGCGGGCGGCACATTGGCCCACACCGTCCGGCCCGGCACGGTCTCCTCGAACGCCGCCCCCAGGGCATCCCGCAGTCTGCGGGCGGGAGGGGCCCACCGCGTGTGGGTGTACGCGAACGTGGTGAACGTGCCGTCGGGAGCGAGGATGTCGGTGATGGCATCGAGGAGGTCGTCCTGATGCTCCGACGAGAACGCCGCCCAGGGCAGCCCGCTCACGATCACGTCGGCCTGTCGGTAACCGCGCTCCGCGAGTAGCTCCCGCACGTTCCGGGCGTCGGCCACCGCGACCTCCACCCCCGGATAACGCGCGGTCAGCATTCCGGCGAAGCGCTCGTTGATCTCGACTGCCAGATGATGGCCACGGCCGGCCAGTCGCCGCTGGATGGCCCCGGTGAACGAGCCCGTGCCCGGACCGAGTTCAACCACCAGCGGAGCACCGGTGTCCGGTATGGGCGCGGTGGCCAGGTCTGCCAGTGCCTCACCGCTGGGGGTGATGGAGGCGACGGTGAACGGGTTGCGGAGAAACTCCCGCAGGAACACGGCACGGGTGTCGGCGGTCATCGGCCGGCTCTCCGTCCAGAGGTGCGCGTGACAGTGGTCATGATGAGTTTTCCCTTCCGGGAGTCCGAACGATGAGAGGGCCGCAGCGGCCGGGACAGGGGCGTCGCACCCCGGGAGGCGTCGCACCCCGGGAAGTGATCGCGACGCGACGCCGTACGGATGGCTACGAGGGGTCGGCGGGGCCGAGGACCCGGGCGAGCCAGTCGTTGCGGGACCGCCGTGCGGCGGCCGAGACCCGCGCCAGCGGGTGCAGCGCGTCGAAGCCGTGGAATCCCCCCGCCCACACGTGGAGTTCCGCCTGTCCGCCGGCCGCCCAGATACGGCTGGCGTAGTCGGTGTCCTCGTCGCGGAACACCTCGGCGGAGCCGGCGTCGATGTAGGTCGTGGGCAGGCCCGAGAGGTCCTGGGCCAGCGCGGGTGAGACGTAGGCGGGCACGTTGTCGCCGGTGAGACCGCCGAGGACACTGTGCCATCCGAACGCGTTCATCTCCGTGGTCCAGAGCCCTGGCACCCCGGAGAACTGGCGGCTGGAGGTGGTGATGTTGCGGTGGTCGAGCATGGGACAGACCAGCATCTGGGCCGCGATCGCCGGGGTGCCGAGATCCCGGGCAAGGAGAGTGAGGCCGGCGGCTATGCCACCGCCGCCGCTGATCCCGGCGACGACGATCCGGGCCGCGTCGATGCCCAGCTCTTCCGCGTTTTCGGTGATCCAGAGCAGCGCCTGGTAGCAGTCGTCGACCAGGGCGGTTCCGGTGGCTTCCGGAGCGAGCCGGTAGTCCACGGAAACCACGACCGCGCCGAACTCGTCCAGCCACTCCAGCGGGATATCGATCTGCGAGAAGCGGTCTCCCATCACCATCCCGCCGCTGTGCATCCACAGGACGCAGGGAGCGGCGGTCGTACGGTCGGTGTCGGCCGGGCTGAAGATCGACAGCGGGATCGGGGCACCGTCCGTGGCGGCGACGGTGATCTCCCGCCGTTCGACGGAGCGTCCTTCGAGAAGGGGCTCGACGGGCGGCGATGGATACTGGCGCACCTGCGCGAGTATCTCCGGGTCGAGCTGCGACATCAGGGGCATGTGCGCGAGGACCGCACTCAGTTCGGGGTCCAGATCGGGACGGGTGGAGGTCATGTCAATTCCTTTTCCTGGCTTTCGGAACGGCCTGGGAATGGCCGTCGGAACGGTCGGCGGAGGAGGCGGCGGGCCGTCGGCCGGAACACCGCAGTCGGCCGCCTCCTCCGCCGACTGGTGTCAGAACGCGGCTTTGCCGCCGACGGGCAGTTCGTCGATGTACTCGGGCTCACCGGCGAGCAGCGGCTGGAGCTGCCCCACCAGCTTCTGGGCCGCCTCGGTCGCGAAGAACGCGCCGTGCGCCTCCTGGCTCGTCCAGCCTTCGGTGACGTGGACGACGTCCTCGTTGTCGGAGGAGCGACTGACCAGGAAAACGACGCAGTCCTCGTTCGACAGGGACGGCGCGTCGAGCAGGAACGCGAGCAGGTCGGCGCCCTTGCCGGGCTGCGCGGTCATGGTGGCGTGGAAGCCATGGGTGACGGTCATGGGAGTGGCACCTCTTGTCCTGGAAGCCGGCGCCCGTTCTCCGGCGGCGGCTGACTTGCGCTTACGGACTCGACACTCCACGCTGCCCGGCCTACGCACATCAGCCATTCATCTCCGGCCTCGACCCGACCGGCCTTCCCCGCGCGGTTAAGTCATTTGGCAGATGCACACGGGAAACCGCAGGGCGAGCATGGAGCGCATGACACGCCCTCCCGCACGAGAGAACCCCCCGGTGCCGCCGGCTCCCCTGCATACGCGCGAGGTCCGGGATCGTGCCCTGTTCGATCTGGAGGACGGGCCGGTCACCCCGTCGAACCGCGCCGAGCTGACGACGGTCGCCCACTTGCTGGACATCCTGCTGGCCAGCCTGGTCGTGTCCTCGCTCCAGTACGAACAGCACGCGCTGCTCGTCCGTGCGCCATCGCACCGGCCGATCGCGGAATTCTTCTACTCGTGCGCGGACAGTGACCGCGGCGACGGACGTCTGCTCGCGGTGCGGATCCGGCAGCTCGGGTTCACCGCCCATCACGACCCGGAGCACCTGGCCACTCGGTCGCGGATCGCCTTTCAGACCTTTCCGGACGGCGACCTCGGCGGCATCGTCACGCAGGATCTCGCGGGAGCGAGGATCCTGGTCCAGACGTTGCAGGAGGCAGTGCGCTGGCTGAGGGACGACGATCCCACCACCCGGCGGCTGCTGGAACGGCTCCTGGAGAAGAAGGAGGCCCAGGCCGACGTACTCAGCGCGCAGTCGTTTCCCACGCTTCAAGCGGAGGCGGCTGATCGTTCCCGGGAAGCGATGGACGGGACGACAGGGCGTCCCTGAGTCCGGCGCGCGACGAGATGCCGAGTTTGGGAAAGATCCGGTACAGATGTGCGCCGACGGTCCGGTGGGAGAGGTAGAGCCGCTCGGCGATCTGCTTGTTCGTCAGGCCGCTCGCCGCGAGTTGGGCGATCTGGAACTCCTGCGCGGTCAGGTCGAGCGGTGCATCGGACGGCACGTCGCTCTGACGGTATCCCGAAGCGCGCAACTCGCCCGATGTGCGAGCGACCCACGGCTCCGCCGCCATGGCCGCGAATCCGGCGCGGGCGGCCAGCAGGTGCTGACGTGCTTCGGGTACGGATCTGTCCCGGCGCAGTTTCTCGCCGAAGGCGAGGCGGATACGCGAGGTGTCGTACAGCCACCGTTCCGCCGAGGGATCCGTCAGCAGCTCCGTCAGTCGCGGCACCGCCTCGTCGCTCTGGAGGACGAGGGCGTCGGCACCCGCCTGGATCAGCGCCATGCGGGGCGACAGCCGGGCCACGCCGGCCGCCCGCATCGCCTCGACGTGTGCCCTGGCCTCGACCGTACGACCGGTGCGCACCGCCGCCTCGACCAGGTCGAACATGACCCAGGTGCAGTGCGGGACGTACGAGGCGAGGGTTCCGGGCGGGCTCATCGCGGCGGCATGGCGGAAGGCGGACTCGTAGTCGCCTTGGCCCAGCGCGGCGAGTGTCCGGGGATGCTGGGCGAACAGGACGGCGGCCGACACACCACGCGGGAGCGCCCAGTGGGTGATCTCGTCGGCGAGTGCGTACGCTTCGTCGAAGTCTCCCCGGCCGGCGGCGATGATCGCCCTGTTGTAGCGGAAGTACCACGCGAAGAACGGGAACCCGCTGGTACGGCAGACTTCCTGCCCTTCGACGGCGAGTTGTTCGGCCTCGTCCCAGCGGCCGACGAGGTAGTCGTCCAGACACAGGTGCATGAGGGCGCCGAGATGTCTGCGCGCCGTTCCCCCGTCGCGTCCCTGCGCCACCAGTCGCCACGACGCCTCCCGGCAGTCGCCCAGACGATCAAGGTAGACCGATGCCGTTCCCGTGCGCATGATGCGTGCGGGGTCGGCGTCGTCCGCGAGTGTGTGCAGGACCGCGTCGATCTGCGGCAGAGCCTCCGCTCCGGTGCGTACCGGATCGGGAAACGTCTTGCTGACCAGGGAGAGTACGTCGGGCGGGCTCGGCTCCAGTTTCCGCAGGGCCTCGAAGAAGGGTTCCCAGTACGCCGGCGCGCTTCCGTACCAGCACAGCAGCAGCAAGGTGTGCAGCGCCTCGATCAGCGCCGGGTTCTCCGCACGGTAGCCGTGGTCACCGGTCTCGATGGCGCCGACCAGGAGGCGGTGAGCGGTGTTCACGTCACCGTCCCCGTTGATCATCAGGAACGCGGCCGCGTTGGCCGCGTGCAGCGAACCGGAGGAGTCCGAGGTCGCCTGCCGGGCGTCGGACAGCAGCGCCTTGGCGTCGTCGATCGAGCCGCTCGCCTCGGCGCCGATGTACGCGGCCTCCGCGAGCCGGCGCCCCCGGTCGGCGCCCGTCACGCTCAGTTCGGCGGCGCGGATCAGGGCCGCGACCGCCGCGAAGGCGTCCCCTCGGCGCATGACCTTGCGGGCCGCGACCTCCAGCAACTCCGCCACCACCTTGTCGGGGCCGACGGCGGCCGCAGCGAGGTGCCACGCACGGCGCTCCTCGTCACCGCCGAGGGCTTCGGCGAGTTCGACGTGCGCCCGGCGGCGCTCCTCGTGGGTGGACATCGCCACGATCGCCGACCGGATCAGCGGGTGCCTGAACGCGATCCGGGCCGTGGCGTCGTCGACACGTACCAGTTGTGCCCGCTCGGCGGGCCCCAGGTCGGCCAGGCCGGGCCGGTCGCCGAAGACCGTTCTCAGCACCCGGATGTCCCCGGTTCCCTCGAAGGTGGCCAGGAGCAACAGCTCACGGGTCGCCTCCGGCAGATCGGCGATCCGAGAGGCGAACAGCGCCTGAAGCCGTTCGCTGAGCGGAACAATCCCGGACTGCTCGACCCGACGCGAGGCCGCGCCCTGCAACGTGGACGGCAGCTCCATCAGCGCCAGCGGGTTTCCCTGGGCGAGTTTGAGCAGCCGCTGCCGGATGCGGCCGGGCATACGCGGGAACGCGACGTCGACCAGCTGCTCGGCGGCCTCGTCGCCGAGCGGCGGTACGGTCATGTCGGTCAGGCCGCGCCGGTCGAGGAAGCTGGTCGCCCCCGTCCTGGACGACGCCAGAAGTCCGGCCTGGCAGCCTTCCAGGCGGCGTGCGACGAAGCCCAGCACGCCGGCGCTGGCGCGGTCTATCCACTGGATGTCGTCGACCAGCAGGAGCAACGGTGTCTCGGCGGCGGTCGCCCTGATGAGCAGCAGCGCGGCGTTGCAGACGACCAGTACGTCCGGTGGCGGACCGACACCGAAGCCCAGCGCCACCGACAGCGCCTCCCGGGGCCCCGCCGGCAGGCGGTCGAGGTCGTCGTGCACCGGCAGCAGCAACTGGTTGAGGCACGCATAGCTCACATCGGCCTCGAACTCCGACCCGGACGCCCGCAGCACCCGCATACCCTCCGCGAGCGCGAGCTGCCCGGCGGCGGCCATGAGAGCGGATTTGCCCACGCCGGGCTCACCCCAGAGCAGCCGCGTCGTCCCGTGCCGCCGCACCTCGTCGAGGAAGGCGGAGATCTGCCCGAGTTCGGCATGGCGTCCGAAGAGTTCACTGCTGGCCATACATACCTCGCCGCCGGGTTCGTGTCCTTCAGTGACCTACCACACTCGGTGAGGAGTAAGTCCACTCAGTTTCGGAATGATGGTTGTCACATACTGTGGCGATTCCTTTGCCGAGCGTGACGTGATTGCTCTTCTGTGCCCCGAGGTATTCGTCACGGCAATGGGCCGCGATTGCAGAGTAAAGCAGCGGTCGCCCGCCGGCGAGCGCCCCGGGGGCCTCGTGTGCAGGAAATGAGCGGCCCTGATCGCTCGGGCGAAGAATGGACTTACACAGAAGTGGCGCAGGCTTGCACAATCCTATTCTTCAGGCCGGGCGGCCCGGCGTGGAGAGGCTGGACTTGCCACGACCTCCAATCTTTGAATACATTCATGCAGCTGGATGAACTCCGCCTTCTGCTGGCTCGTCATGCCCGACCAGAAGCCGCAACGGCCATCGAGAACGTAATGATCGCCAACGGAGAGTCGGGGACCACCTCGGCATCGATGGCGGCACGGTGGTGACGCTGACCGGCCAGGGCGCCAGGCATCTCTCGCCCGGCGCGTACGCGTACGAGTACCGCGCCGGGCAGTGCCTGGTCGCGTTGCTCGACCAGCCGAGAGACAGGGACATGCTTGCCCTTCTCGTCCATCGGGAGATTCTCTGACATCCGTTCACCGGAGATCGGGGCGCGAAAGTCCGACAGATAGGTTTCGCGGACAGCGAGCTCTCGCGCATAGCCAGAGCGGTTGCAGTGGATTCGTGAGAATCGTCGCGAACCCTTCCAGGTGGACGACGTGGCAAAGCTGACGGGAATGAGAATTTCCGCCTACTGCGGAATTATCGGGCGGCGGAGACGCCGACGACCGGGGGCAGTCCGTTCGCATCCGACAGGACGTGCATCCTGGAACCCGGTTTGCTCCGGTCCACGAGGCTCGGGCCTGTGAGTTCGCCCCTTTTTTTGGCCCAGACGTGGGCGGAGTCGAGGACCACGCGGGAGAGGTCGAGCAGCCCGCATTCGCGGACACTTGGGTGAGCTGACGCAGGTGGTGCCGAGGCGAACGGGACGACGTTGCCGGGAGGCGGGACGGCTTCCTCAGACCCCGACGTTCGCCGTCAGCTCCCGCCGGGCCCGGGCCGCAGCGCCGATCGGTACCGCATCGGTGGCCAGGCTTGCCCTGACCAGCCGGACCGGGTGGCCGCTGACCGGCGGTTCGGCGGCCAGCGATGCCGTGATGAGGGGTTCCAGCAGGGGCCAGGCGCGGCTGACCCCGCCGCCGACCACCACCGTGGTGATGTCCATGATGCCCGCCGTCATGACTATCGCCCGGGCGATCCCGGCTCCGGCGGCCCGGTACACCGCGAGGGCGTCCTGGTCACCGTGGCCGGCGGCCTCGGCGACCTCGCGGGCGGTCAGTCGGCGGCCGGTACGGTCCGCGTAACGAGCGCCGATGGAGCGGCCGGAGGCCAGGGTCTCCAGATGGCCCCGGCCGCCGCACGAGCAGAGCAGATCGCCGAAGCCGGGGATGTGCCCGATCTCGCCGGCCGCGCCGTGCGGCCCGGTGAACAGGGCGCCGCCGGTCCACAGCGCGCCGCCGACCCCGGTGCCCAGTGTCATCCCGAGGACGTCCGACTCGCCGCGTACGGCGCCGCCGGACACCTCCCCGTAGAGGAAGGCGTTGACGTCGTTGTCCAGGAAGGCCGGGACGCCCAGGGCCTTCTCGACGGCGTCCGTCACCGCGAAGTCGGCCCAGCCGGTGAAGGAGTCGCTGGCCACCAGGATGCGGCCGGTGGCGGAGTCCACCACGCCGGCCGCGCCGACCCCGCTGCCGACGAGGCGGCCGGGGGTGCGCTTCAGCAGCGGGGCCAGCGCGCCCATGGCCGCGCCGATCATGGCCTGGCCGCCGTCGGTCGCCGGGGTCGCCACCTCGGCGCGGTCCAGCACGGTCAAGTCCTCGCCGCAGACCACCACTTGGGTGGTGGTGCCGCCGATGTCCACTCCGGCGAAGAGCGTACGGTCGTGGGAACTCACCCCTGGGCCTCCGTCCGGCCGGCCGCGAGGGTGGCCAGGCGTTCGGCTCTGCGGCCGCGTTGGATCACCGGGTCGGGTACCGGCACGGCGGCCAGCAACCGGCGGGTGTAGTCGGTCTCCGGGTGCAGCAGGGTCGCGCCGGTGGCGCCCTGTTCCTCGATCCTGCCGGCCCGCATCACCACGACGCGCTGGGCGAAGTGCTGTACGACGGCGAGGTCGTGGGAGACGAAGAGACAGGCGAAGCCCAGCTCGTCCTGGAGTTCGGAGATCACTTCGAGCACCGCCTCCTGCACGCTCACGTCGAGCGCGCTGGTGGGCTCGTCGGCGACCAGCAGCCGGGGCTCCAGGACCAGGGCGCGGGCCAGGCTGACCCGTTGGCGCTGACCGCCGGACAGCTCCCGGGGGGCACGCCGGGCGAGATCACGCGACAGCCGGACCCGTTCGAGGACGGCGGCGACCTTGGCCTGGCGGTCCTTGGCGGAGAGCCCGCGGCCGTGCACCCTGAGCGGCTCGGCGATGCACTCGCCGACCGTCATACGGGCATCCAGCGAGGCCACCGGGTCCTGGAGTACCACGCCGATACCGGCCCGCAGCGCCCGCCGGGCCCGGGACCGGGTGCGCGCCAGGTCGGTGCCGAACAGGAAGGCGGCGCCGGAGTCCGGCCGGATCAGACCGAGCGCGACCCGGGAGGCGGTGGACTTGCCGGAGCCCGACTCGCCCACCAGGCCCAGGGTTTCCCCGGCGTGGACGGTGAGCGACACCTCGTCCAGAGCCCGTACGGCACCCTTGCCACGGCCGAACACCACCGAGACGTCGCGGAGTTCGACGACCGGCTCGGTGTCCGGGCGGGTGGCGGCGGGCGACGGGACCGGCGGGGCCCCCCCGGG
>NZ_FMDK01001263.1 GCF_900091995.1 Streptomyces sp. MnatMP-M17 | reverse complement strand
GCGGGCGGCGGGGGTAGCCGAGCCGGCCCCAGGCGCGTACCGCTTCGCCGGGCGCCTCGGCGGCCAGATCGGCCGGGCGCGGCCAGCGGGCGAGCCACTGCTCGTACACCGGCAGGACCCGGCTGACCGGCGTCTGCTGGAGCATGAACTCACTGACCATCACACCCCAGGCGCCCGCTTCGGGGCGGCGCCAGGGCAGATCGCGCGCGTTCGTCTCGAACCACGCGATGACGGAGGTGTGCAGGGCCGCCGCGTCGGGAACGGCCGCTGATGTTCGGGAAGTCGGTGAGGCGGGAGGGACGGGCGAGTCGGAGGCGGCGGGAGGTGGGGGAGAGGCGGGAGAGGCCGTGGAAGTCGCGGAGTGCGGGAAGGTAGCAGTCATGGCACCACCGATCCTGGCACGTCACGGAGCGTGGACGGTGCAGCGGACGAGCGTGCGCCGGAGGTTGTCGCGCGCCCGCCTCCGGCTGAGTCAGCCCTGTGGAGTCCGGATGGTCATCGTCGGAGAGTCCACAGCGTCCGACGTGGCGGGCGCGTCGGCCGGGTTCGGCGGGACCGGCCGGGTGGCTCGGACGGGCCGGGCGGTGACGGCTGTCCGGCCCCGGCGACCGCGCGGTACGGCCGCTCCTCCTCCAGCACCGACTTGCCGTTCATGTGATCAACGTACGGATGATGTCTGTTGGTCACATGAGTCCATGGTCAAGTGCGCACCTCCGACGAAAGGAAGAGGTGCAGATGCGGTCAAAAGCGCTGTCACTGAAGTCCGTTCCGGGATGATGATCCGTAAAACTTGCCGAGAGGGGCGGCATGTGGGGCGGGAGTTGGCTCTGAACTCTCGTACAGTTTGCGCCGTGGGATCTTTGCGCAATCCGGTCGGGCCGCTTCCCTCCACCATCTACTGGCGACGGAGGGCAGTAGCGGCGACGCTGATCGCGCTGCTCGCGTTGCTGGTCGTGTGGTTCGTCAGCTCCAGAGGGGACGGCGGGAAGCCCACGGGCGACACGTCCGACGGCGCCAATCCGGCGACGTCCATCACGCCCGGACCGTCCGGGTCCGGACCGGCGATAAGTGAACAGCCGGGCGGGCGCGACGAGTCGGACGGCACCGGGAGCAACGGCGGTGGCGGAGACGGCGGTACGGACTCCGGCGCGGACGGCGGCAAGAACGGCGATCCCGGAGGCAGCGCGGACACCGGCGGTACGGGCGGCACGGCAGGCACCGGTGCGGGAGGTGCTGCCGGTACGGGCGGTG
>NZ_FMDK01000175.1 GCF_900091995.1 Streptomyces sp. MnatMP-M17 | reverse complement strand
CGCCCGGCTGCGCCACGAGGCCGAGGTCGCCGGCGCGGTCGCGGCCGGCGCCCGGCAACTGCTGGCGCATGTGGAGGTGTCGGTCGTACGGGCCGAGGCCGAGCGCGTCGCGGCCGAGGCCGCCAAGGCCGAGCGCGAGAGGGAGCTGGTCGCCGAGCGGAACCAGGGCCGCGACCTCAAGAGTGAGCTGGACAAGCTCACCGACTCGGTCCACCGGGGCGAGGTGCTCGGCGCCGAGAAGCGGCTGCGGATCGAGCAACTGGAGACCAGGGCGCTGGAGGAGCTGGGTGTCGAACCGGCCGGGCTGATCGCCGAGTACGGCCCCGACCTGCTCGTACCTCCGTCGCCGCCCGCCGAGGGCGAGGAGCTGCCCGAGGATCCCGACCATCCGCGCAATCAGCCGAGGCCGTATGTACGGGCGGAGCAGGAGAAGCGGCTCAAGTCGGCCGAACGGGCCTATCAGCAGCTCGGCAAGGTGAATCCGCTCGCCCTTGAGGAGTTCGCGGCGCTGGAGGAGCGGCACAAGTTCCTCTCCGAGCAGCTCGAAGACCTCAAGAAGACCCGTGCCGATCTGCTCCTCGTGGTCAAGCAGGTGGACGAGCGGGTCGAGCAGGTCTTCACCGAGGCCTACCGTGACACGGCCGTCCAGTTCGAGGGCGTCTTCTCCCGGCTCTTCCCGGGCGGTGAGGGACGGCTGATCCTCACCGACCCGGAGAACATGCTCACCACCGGGGTGGATGTGGAGGCCAGGCCTCCGGGCAAGAAGGTCAAGCGGCTGTCCCTGCTCTCCGGCGGTGAACGGTCGCTGACGGCCGTGGCGTTGCTCGTGTCGATCTTCAAGGCGCGGCCGAGTCCGTTCTATGTGATGGACGAGGTCGAGGCGGCGCTGGACGACACCAATCTCCAGCGGCTGATCCGGATCATGCAGGAGCTCCAGGAGAGCTCCCAGCTCATTGTGATCACCCATCAGAAGCGGACGATGGAGGTCGCGGACGCGCTGTACGGAGTCTCCATGCAGGGCGACGGCGTCTCCAAGGTGATCAGCCAGCGGCTGCGCTGACCTCGCGCGGTTGCCGCCAGAGAGCGCGCCCAGGCGCCGGCCGGACCGTTTCCGTCTCCCGGTGGTGGGCAGCCGGGAGTTGTGCCCCACTGGAAAGGCTTGCCGCACCCCCACGCCCGGCGCGGCACGGCCGGGCGGCCCCAGGGAGACCATGTGACCAGCACAGCGAAGCTGCCGCCGCCGACCGGAGGCCGGGCCCCTCACCCCGAACACCTCCGTCATGTCGTCTTCATCACGGCGTCGGCCGCGATGGGCGGCTTCCTCTTCGGCTACGACAGCTCGGTCATCAACGGCGCCGTCGAGGCCATCCGCAGCCGGTACGCCATCGGCTCCGCGGCCCTCGCCCAGGTCATCGCGATCGCGCTGATCGGCTGTGCGATCGGTGCGGCGACGGCGGGCCGGATCGCCGACCGTATCGGCCGTATCCGTTGTATGCAGATCTCCGCGGCTCTCTTCACCGTCAGCGCGGTCGGCTCGGCGCTGCCCTTCGACATCTACGACCTCGCGGTCTGGCGGATCATCGGCGGCTTCGCGATCGGTATGGCGTCGGTGATCGGTCCCGCGTATATCGCCGAGGTCTCGCCGGCCGCCTACCGCGGCCGGCTCGGCTCCTTCCAGCAGGCGGCGATCGTCGTCGGTATCGCCGTCTCCCAGCTGGTGAACTTCGGCATCCTCCAGCTCGCCGGCGGTGACCAGCGCGGTCGGCTCCTCGGTCTGGAGGCCTGGCAGTGGATGCTCGGTGTGATGGTCGTTCCCGCGCTGCTGTACGGGATGCTCACGCTCGCCATCCCCGAGTCGCCGCGCTATCTGATCTCCGTGGGCCGCACACGGCGCGCCAAGGAGGTGCTCGCCGAGGTCGAGAACAGGGACGTCGATCTGGACGCCCGGGTCGCCGAGATCGAGCACGCGATGCGCCGTGAGTACAAATCGCGGTTCAGGGATCTCAAGGGCAGCCGGTTCTATTTCCTGCCCATCGTGTGGGTGGGTATCGGGCTCTCGATGTTCCAGCAGCTCGTCGGCATCAATGTCGCCTTCTACTACTCGGCGACGCTCTGGCAGTCGGTCGGCATCAATCCGTCCGGCTCGTTCTTCTACTCGTTCACGACGTCGATCGTGAACATCATCGGCACCGTGATCGCGATGGTGCTGGTCGACCGGGTGGGCCGTAAACCGCTCGCGCTCACCGGCTCGGCCGGTATGGCGGTCGCGCTCGCCTTCGAGGCCTGGGCGTTCTCCGCTCCTCTCGTCAACGGCAGGCTGCCGGCCACCGAGGCCACCGTCGCGCTGGTCGCGGCCCATGTGTTCGTGCTCTTCTTCGCGCTCTCCTGGGGCGTCATCGTCTGGGTCTTCCTCGGCGAGATGTTCCCGAACCGGATCCGGGCGGCGGCGCTCGGTGTCGCCGCCGCGGCCCAGTGGATCGCCAACTGGGCGATCACGGCGAGCTTCCCGAGTCTGGCCGACTGGAATCTCTCGGGCACGTATGTCATCTACACCTGCTTCGCGGTGCTCTCCATCCCGTTCATGCTGGTGTTCGTCAAGGAGACCAAGGGCAAGACGCTGGAGGAGATGGGCTGACCGGACGGTTGACCGGACGGGCCGGTCCGGTGGGCCAGACCAGGGCCGGGACCGGCCGTGGCTGATACTGGGAGCGTTATGGAACTCGTCATCCTTGTTGTAGTCATCGCCCTGGTCGCGGTCGTCGCGATCGGCGGGCTCGTGGTCGGCAGCCGCAGAAAGAAGAAGCCGCCGACCGGGCCACCGTCGAGTACGCCGACCATCACAGCCCCGCCCGCCGAACCGCATGTCGGCGACGAGGCGGAGGAACCGCGCGACGAGTCGCGCCGCACGATCGAGGAGGTCGGTCTCCCCGACTCCACCGGCACTCAGGTCGTCGTCGAGGAGCCACCCGTCGCCGAGCCGCTCGCGCCGGCGATCGAGATCCCCGAGCCGACGGCGGGCCGGCTGATCCGGCTGCGCGCCCGGCTCGCGCGCTCGCAGAGCTCCCTCGGCAAGGGACTGCTGACGCTGCTGTCCCGGGAGCATCTGGACGAGGAGACCTGGGAGGAGATCGAGGACACGCTCCTCACCGCCGATGTCGGTGTCGCGCCCACCCAGGAACTGGTCGAGCGGCTGCGGGAGCGGGTACGGGTGCTCGGCACGCGTACGCCGGAAGGGCTCCGCGATCTGCTCAGGGAGGAGCTCGTCCAGCTTCTCGGTACGGACTTCGACCGCGCGGTGAAGACCGAGAGCCTGCTGGACAGTCCGGCCGTGGTGATGGTCGTCGGTGTCAACGGCACCGGCAAGACGACCACGACCGGCAAGCTGGCGCGGGTGCTGGTCGCGGACGGGCGGTCGGTGGTGCTCGGAGCCGCCGACACATTCCGCGCCGCGGCGGCCGATCAGCTCCAGACCTGGGGCGAGCGGGTCGGCGCGCGTACGGTACGCGGTCCCGAGGGCGGCGATCCGGCGTCGGTCGCCTTCGACGCGGTCAAGGAGGGCATCGCGGAGGGCGCTGATGTCGTACTGATCGACACCGCCGGCCGGCTGCACACCAAGACCGGGCTGATGGACGAGCTGGGCAAGGTCAAGCGCGTCGTGGAGAAGCACGGGCCGCTGGACGAGGTGCTGCTGGTCCTGGACGCGACGACCGGGCAGAACGGGCTGGTCCAGGCGCGGGTGTTCGCGGAGGTCGTGGACATCACCGGCATCGTGCTGACAAAGCTGGACGGTACGGCGAAGGGCGGCATCGTGATCGCGGTGCAGCGGGAGCTGGGCGTACCGGTGAAGCTGGTGGGGCTGGGCGAGGGCGCGGACGATCTGGCGCCGTTCGAGCCCGAGGCGTTCGTGGACGCGCTGATCGGGGACTGACTCCTCGCGGCGGCGACATACCGGGAGCGGGAGGCCGGGGCATTGGAGAAGCCCTCGCCTCCCGCCCGCGTCTCGGAGTGTTGACGCCCGCGTTTGAGAGCGCTGACGAGTCAGAGTGTTGACGAGCGATGGCAGATATACGCCAGGGTGCCCAGCAGCAGCCGGGCCTGCGGCGGATCGGCCGCGTTGTCCAGCGACGGCGGACGCAGCCAGCGGACCGGGCCCAGGCCCGGCACCTCCGAGGGCGGGGCCATGACATGGCTGCCCGAGCTCAGACCGCGCAGATCCAGATCCGCGTCGTCCCAGCCCATCCGGTAGAGCAGCTCGGGCAGTTCGGCCGCGGCGCCCTGCGCGACGAAGAAGTGGGCGCGGCCGGCCGGAGTCGCCATGACCGGGCCCAGCGGCAGTCCCATCCGTTCGAGCCGTACGAGCGCGCGGCTGCCCGCCTGCTCGGCCACCTCGATGATGTCGAAGCCGCGGCCCACCGGGAGCAGCACCGCCGCGTCCGGCATCGCCGACCAGAGCCGGGTGACCTCGTCGAGCGTGGCGCCCGCCGGCACCTCCGGGCGGAAGTCCAGCGGATGGGCGCCCGGCGACGCGCAGTCCGCCGAGCCGCAGGAGCACACACCGCCCGTGGCCCGCGCGCCGGGAACGACGTCCCAGCCCCAGAGCCCGGTGTACTCCGCCACCGCAGTGCACTCTGTCGTCCGGCCGCGGCGCCGTGAGCCGGACCGCATCTCCCGGATGCCGCCGATCGTGAAGCCCATGCCCCCTCCAACGGGTTGAACTCACCGGTGGTTACGTCCCGCAGTCTGCCCGTGACACTCCGTCGCCACCGGGGCGGTTCGGGCGGTGTGAAGTGGCACTTGGGGTAGTGCGACCCGATGTGCGCGCCCCGGCGCACAACGCTGCGCGGGCCGCTGGTCAATGTGTGTCAAGTCAATCGCGCTCGGTAGGAGGTGAGTTCATTCGAAGGGGTGGCGAATGGTGGCGTTTGTGGAATCCCCCTCGCTGGGCGGGTGATCGTAGGATTACTTTCAGTGCACGAACCGTGGGGAAAAGCGCACGCGCGGGTATGCCGGGGGCAACTCGGTTTCCTGTTCGAAGGGGCGCGACCTCAGGACAGCCGGCCATGATTCACGGCATTCTGGTACCGGTTCGCGCGACAGGGCTTCAGCGGATGGGGGCGTTCCAGTGGGCGGCAGCGGCGCAGGCGGTACGAATACCGGCAAGCGTCCGAATGGGCAACTCGGCTCGTGGTTCTTGCGCAGCGGCTGGTCGAAAGGTGAACTGGCGCGTCAGGTCAACCGCAGAGCACGGCAGATGGGCGCGCACCACATCAGCACGGACACCTCGCGCGTGCGCCGCTGGCTCGACGGCGAGCAGCCGCGCGAGCCGATCCCTCGTATTCTCTCCGAACTCTTCTCCGAGCGCTTCGGCACCGTTGTCGGCATCGAGGAACTCGGACTGCGCACCGCGCATCAGTCGCCTTCGGTGTCCGGTGTCGATCTGCCCTGGGCGGGACCGCAGACGGTCGCCCTGATCAGTGAATTCTCCCGGAGCGATCTGATGCTGGCACGGCGCGGATTTCTCGGCACCTCGCTGGCGCTCGCCGCGGGCCCGGCCCTGGTCGAGCCCATGCAGCGCTGGCTGGTGCCCATTCCGACCGGAGATCCGGGCGGACCGCAGACCGAGTCCGTCCCCTCGCACCGGCCCTCCAAGCTCTCCGGGCCCGAGCTGGAGCTGCTGGAGTCGACCACCGCGATGTTCCGCCTGTGGGACGCGCAGTGCGGCGGCGGTCTGCGGCGCAAGGCGGTCGTCGGGCAGCTCCACGAAGTGACGGATCTCCTCCAGGAGCCGCAGCCCGATGCCACCGCGCGTCGGCTCTTCCGGTGCGCGGCCGAGCTGGCCGAGCTGGCCGGCTGGATGAGTTATGACGTCGGTCTCCAGCCCAATGCCCAGAAATATTTCGTCCTCGCCCTGCACGCGGCCAAGGAGGCCGGCGACAAACCGCTCGGCTCGTACATCCTTTCCTCGATGAGCCGTCAGATGATTCATCTGGGCCGGCCCGATGACGCGCTGGAGCTGATCCATCTCGCGCAGTACGGCAGCCGTGACTGTGCCACGCCCAGGACCCAGGCGATGCTGTATGCGATGGAGGCGCGCGCGTACGCAAACATGGGACAGCCCGGCAAGTGCAAGCGGGCCACCAGAATGGCCGAGGACACCTTCTCCGACGCCGGGCTCGACGGCGAGGCCGAGCCCGACTGGATCCGCTTCTTCTCCGAGGCCGAGCTCAACGCGGAGAACGCCCACTCGTACCGCGATCTCGCCTATGTCGCGGGCCGCAGCCCCACCTACGCCTCCCTCGCCGAACCGCTGATGCAGCGCGCCGTCGACCTGTTCGAGAAGGACGAGGAGCACCAGCGTTCGTATGCGCTGAACCTGATCGGCATGGCCACCGTCCATCTGCTCAAGAAGGAGCCCGAGCAGTCCACCGCCCTGGCCCAGCAGGCCCTGAAGGTGGCGCGCAAGGTGCGCTCCGAGCGCGTCAACACCCGGCTGCGCAAGACGGTGGACACGGCGGCCAGGGACTTCGCCGATGTCGCCGAGGTCACCGATCTCACGGATCTGCTCACCGCTCAGCTGCCCGAATCCGCCGAGGCCGTCTGAAGCGGCCGGCCCGCGTGCCGGACATCGAAGCCCCGGCCGCGGCGCTCACCCCGTACCGCCCGACACGGCTCCCCCGCCGCCAGGTCAGCAGGGTGAGGGCCGCGGCCGGTTTCCGATGTCCGCAGAGGGTATCCGGGACCGCCGCGACGATCCGCCGGTTCACCGGCTCGTAACACGCAGGTAGCCTTCGTCACGGGTGTGAAACATCGAGCGGCACTGACCGAAACCGCGTTGCGCCAATCTCCTCAGCACAAGTCGGCCCATACCTTGAGCATCCGCACGGGCCGTTCCGACCGCGAGGAGACGCTGGCCTTGAATGGCGCAGATACCGCATTCGTACTGATCAGTGCCGCGCTCGTCATGCTGATGACGCCCGGCCTGGCATTTTTCTACGGCGGCATGGTGCGGGTGAAGAGCGCCCTCAACATGCTCATGATGTCCTTGATCTCGCTCGGTATCGTCAGCGTGCTGTGGGTGCTGTACGGGTACTCGCTCACCTTTGGTGACGACATCGGCGGCGGGCTCCTGGGCAACTTCGACCACATCGGTCTGAAGGGCATTTCGGCGGAGACGCTGACCGGGGGCAAGGAAGGCATTCCCGTCTTCGCCTTCGCCCTCTTCCAGCTCATGTTCGCCGTGCTCACCCCGGCACTGATAAGCGGTGCGCTGGCCGACCGCGTGAAGTTCAGCGCCTGGGCGCTGTTCATCACGCTCTGGGTCTCCGTGGTGTACTTCCCGATCGCCCACTGGGTCTGGCAGTCCGACGGCTGGCTGTTCAAGCTCGGCGTCATCGACTTCGCCGGTGGTACCGCCGTGCATATCAACGCCGGTATCGGAGCGCTCGCGGCCGTTCTCGTCGTCGGCAAGCGGATCGGATTCAAGAAGGACCCGATGCGCCCGCACAACCTGCCGCTCGTCGTCCTCGGCGCCGCTCTGCTGTGGTTCGGCTGGTTCGGCTTCAACGCCGGTTCCGCGCTGGCCGCCAACGGCACCGCCGCCCTGATGGCCTTCAACACCCAGATCGCCACCGGCGCCGCGATGCTCGGCTGGCTGATCTACGAGCGCATCCGCCACGGCGCGTTCACCACCCTGGGTGCCGCCTCCGGCGCCATCGCCGGCCTGGTCGCCATCACTCCGTCCGGTGCCGCCGTCAATCCCTTCGGCGCCCTGCTCATCGGTGTCGTGGCCGGCGCGGTCTGCTCCTGGGCCGTCAGCCTCAAGTTCAAGCTCGGTTACGACGACTCCCTCGACGTGGTCGGTGTCCACCTCGTCGGCGGTGTGATCGGCACCCTGCTCGTCGGCATCCTCGCGATCGACGGCGTCGGCGGCGGTTCGCAGCTCGGCAAGCAGGCCGTCGGTGCGTTCTCGGTGATGGCGTACTCCTTCGTGGTCTCCTGGATCCTCGCGAAGATCGTCGATGTCACCATCGGCTTCCGGGCCTCCGAGGACGACGAGACCAGTGGTGTCGACATGGCCTTCCACGCCGAGACTGCGTACGACTACAGCGCGGTGGGAGGGTCGCCGTCGGGCCGTAGTAGCGTGCCCGCCGCCAACCAGGACGGTATCGCCGCGGCGACGAACAAGAAGGTGGACGCATGAAGCTCATCACCGCAGTCGTGAAGCCACACAGGCTGGACGAGATCAAGGAGGCCCTCCAGGCCTTCGGTGTCCACGGGCTCACGGTCACGGAGGCCAGCGGATACGGCCGGCAGCGCGGTCACACCGAGGTCTACCGGGGTGCGGAGTACACCGTCGACCTCGTACCGAAGATCCGCATAGAGGTGCTGGTCGAGGACGGCGACGCGGAAGAGCTCATCGATGTGGTGGTAAAGGCCGCCCGCACCGGCAAGATCGGTGACGGGAAGGTATGGAGCGTACCGGTCGACACGGCGGTCCGGGTCCGGACCGGCGAGCGCGGCCCGGACGCCCTCTAGAGACGGGAACGACTGGGTGACGAGCCTCGAAGAGACGACCGAACAGGCAGACTCGGGACCCAGCGGCTATGCGGCGGCCCGGCTGCGCCTTCTCCAGGAGAAGACGCGGCCAGGGCCGCCGCGCCGTGCCGCCCTGGCCCGGCTGACCGACGGCTGGCTGAACGCGCTGTTCACCACCGCCGCCCAGGAGGCCGGAGTACGCGGCGCGGCCCTCGTGGCCGTCGGCGGCTACGGACGAGGAGAGCTGTCGCCGCGCAGCGACCTCGATCTGCTCCTCCTGCACGACGGCAAGTCCGGCGCGGGCGCCATCGCCGCCCTCGCCGACCGGGTCTGGTATCCGGTCTGGGACCTCGGACTCGCCCTCGACCACTCCGTACGCACGCCCGGAGAGGCCCGCAGAACGGCGGCCGAGGACCTCAAGGTGCAGCTCGGACTTCTCGACGCCCGGCATGTCGCGGGCGATCTGGGCCTGGTCACCGGAGTACGGACCGCGATCCTCGCCGACTGGCGCAACACCGCCGTCAAGCGCCTTCCCGCCCTGGACGAACTGTGCCGGGAGCGCGCCGAGCGCCACGGCGAACTGCAATTCCTGCTGGAGCCCGACCTCAAGGAGGCCAGAGGCGGTCTGCGCGACGCCACCGCGCTGCGCGCCGTCGCCGCGTCCTGGCTCGCCGACGCGCCACGCGAAGGGCTCGCCGACGCCCGCCGCGCGCTCCTCGACGTACGGGACGCCCTCCATCTCACGACGGGACGCGCCACCGACCGGCTCGCACTCCAGGAACAGGATCCCGTCGCCAAGGAACTCGCCCTGCTCGACGCCGATGTCCTGCTGCGGCAGGTGTACGAGGCCGCGCGCACGGTCTCGTACGCCTCGGACGTCACCTGGCGCGAGGTCAACCGGGTGCTGCGCTCCCGGTCCGTACGCCCTCGGCTGCGGGCCATGCTGGGCGGCAGGCCCGCTCCCGAGCGCACTCCGCTCGCCGAGGGCGTCGTGGAGATGGACGGCGAGGCCGTGCTCGCCCGTGCCGCGCGTCCCGAACGGGATCCCGTACTGCCTCTGCGGGCTGCTGCCGCCGCGGCCCAGGCCGGACTGCCGATCTCGCTGCACGCCGTACGGCTCCTGGGCACCGCCGCGAAACCGCTGCCGGTGCCCTGGCCGGCCGAGGCCCGCGAGGAGCTCGTCACCCTGCTCGGCGCCGGCGAGTCCACCGTCCCGGTCTGGGAGGCGCTCGAAGCCGAGGGCCTGATCACCCGGCTGCTGCCCGACTGGGAGCGGGTCCGCTGCCGGCCGCAGCGCAACGCCGTCCACACCTGGACCGTCGACCGCCATCTCGTGGAGACCGCCGTCCAGGCCTCCTCGCTCACCCGCCGCGTGAGCCGTCCCGATCTGCTGCTCATCTGCGCGCTGCTGCACGACATCGGCAAGGGCTGGCCCGGCGACCACTCCGTGGCCGGTGAGGTCATCGCCCGGGACGTGGCCGCCCGGATCGGCTTCGACCAGGAGGACATGGCTGTCATCGCCACGGTCGTACGCCACCATCTCCTGCTCATCGACACCGCGACCCGGCGCGATCTGGACGATCCCGCGACCGTCGCCTCGGTCGCCGCCCGGATCGGCTCCGTCAGCACACTGGAACTGCTGCACGCGCTCACCGAGGCCGACGCGCTCGCCACCGGGCCCGCGGCCTGGTCGTCCTGGCGCGCCTCGCTCGTCGACGACCTCGTCGCGCGCGTCGCCGCCGTCCTCGCGGGCGACGCG
>NZ_FMDK01001147.1 GCF_900091995.1 Streptomyces sp. MnatMP-M17 | reverse complement strand
GTCGGCGCCGCGCTCCAGCAGGGCCGCCACCGCCGGCGCGTGGCCGTGGTAGGCGGCGAGCATCAGCAGGGAGTCGCCCCGGTCGTTGGTGAGATTCGCGGGCACACCGGCGTCGACATACGCGGCGAGCGCCTCGGCCTCGCCGCGCCGGGCCAGGTCGAAGATCCTCGTGGCCAGCTCCACCACCTCGGGATCCGGGGTTTCGCTCATCGGTGGACCACCTTTCACGTCGTTGACCTGGTACGTACAGCTCGTTGACGCCGTACGGGTGAACCGACAGGTTACTGGCCCCCGGCACCCGCCGCAGACGGGACGTACGGCGTCCCGGCCGGGCGGCGGCACCTCATGGACCAGTGCAGTGAAATACCTGACATTTCACCCACTTGCACCTTTTGTCGCATAGATACTTGCGGTGATTCTGGAAGAACTCATGGTGACTGTCCCCTCTCCCAGGAGAACCTCATGATTCTTTCCATGTCGGGCGTCGTGCTGCTCGGAATCATCGTCTTCCTTTTCTTCCGGAAGGACGGACTCAAGGCCTCGCACGCGATGGTCTGCTCGCTGTTCGGCTTCTATCTCGCGGGCACCGCCATCGCCCCGAGCATCACCGCCGGCGGCGCCAGCCTCGCCGGCCTGCTGGGCGGGATCAAATTCTGACTCCCGCCCATCCTCTTTCCGCATCCAACAGGAGACAGACGTGGCCCGGCGACCACTCCCCCGCATTCTGAGCAGTGGCAGCGACCGGATCGCGCGCGGGCGCGAGATGGCCCGTACAGCCGCCGACGGCGCCACCGACGTGCTCCATCCGCTGATCACGATCACCCGTGGTCTGCGGTTGCTGGCCGCCGCAGGGCGCCAGAAGTGGGCCGGTACGCCCAAGGACCGGCGCGGTCCCGCGCTGTTCCTGGTCGCGGCCTGCGTCCTGGTGACCGCGCTCATCCCGTACGGGCCGATGCTGGCCCTGATCACGGTGATGGCCGTGGCCGCCTGGAAGGGACGCGACCGCACGCCGCCGGCGCGGACCGGGCCCGACGAAGCGGAGGCGAAACGACTCCAGTCCCTCTACGAGGCGCTGGTGCCGTATCTCTCCGTTCCCGAGGACCCGAGTCCGCTCTTCGCTTATGGCGGCGAGTGGAGCAAGGCATTCGCCGAGCACGCGTTCGACGGCGAGGGACGGATCATCCGGCTCCAGCTCGCCTATCCTCCGTACTTCACCGACGGCGAGCCCGACGCACGGGCCCGGGTCGAGCAGTTGCTGTACGCCAAGTCCGGGCGCGGCCGGGAGTATCACTTCGACTGGCAGGAAGAGGCCAACCAGCTGGTGATGACCGTCCTGCCCGCTCTCTCCACCGCCATCGCCGCCCAGCGTTTCATCACCGCTCCCGGCGAGACCGTCCTCGGCTTCACCGACGACGGAGCGGTGCCGCGCACCGTGCCGGTCCTCGCGCGCGACGGAAGGCGGGACGCGCCTCCGGTGCTCTGGCGGACCGGACCGCGCTCGACGGAGCCCCATCTGCTGGTCGCGGGGACACCGGGCAGCGGCGCCACGACTCTGCTGCGCTCCATCGCCCTCCAGGCCCTCGCGCACGGGGACGTACTGATCGTGGAGGGCAGCGGCACCGGTGAGTTCGGCGCTCTGACCGGACGCACCGGTGTGCTCGCCGTGGAGTGCGGACTGGCCGGCGCGCTCTCCAGCCTCGAATGGGCGGCGAACGAGACGGAGCGGCGGCTGATCGCCGCCAACAACGCCCGCCAGTCGGG
>NZ_FMDK01000399.1 GCF_900091995.1 Streptomyces sp. MnatMP-M17 | reverse complement strand
TCCCCCATTGCTCGCGCGCCCCCCGGCGCGCACGCCCGCGCGAGTGGCGCTACGTCAACTGCCCCCGTACGCCGCCCGGTTGGAGGTACCAAACTAGACGGGCTTTTGTGCCATTCCCATCCCAGATGTCTGGGAGTCGCCCTAGCCTGCTCGCGTGACTTCCGCTTCCCGCCCAGATCCCGAACGCCACACCGCCGGATCCGGTCGTACAGGCCGTTCCGGTGCCCGAGCAGCCGCGGTCGCTCCCGCCGCCCGCGACGCGCTGGCCGACGCCCTCGCGCGCCGGCTGCGCGGCACCGAACCGCTCGGCGCGCTCGATGTCCTCCAAGCCTCCGCCGACGCCCTGCTCACCGCCGTCCCGGCCGACATCTGGTGCGCCGTCATGCTCGATCCCGCGACGCTCCTCGACACCGGAGGTCTGCACGAGTACGGATTTCCGCGGAGTGTGATGCCGCGCCTGTTCGAGATCGAGCACGCCGATCAGGCCGGTGTCGACAACATCCGCGCCCTCGCCCGCCGTACCACGCCCGTCAGTCTGCTCAGCGACTCCATGGCCGGCCGGGTGGCGGAGAGCGTCTACTACCGCGATGTGCTCCGGCCCTCCGGGCTCTCGGACGAATTACGCGTACTCCTGCGCGACGGCTCCCGTACCTGGGGACTGTTCGTACTGTGCCGTGCCGACGGCTCGCGGCCCTTCACTCCCGCCGAGGTCGCCCTCGCCGCCTCCGTCAGCGCACCGGCCACGACCGCCCTGCGCCGCTCGCTCCTCCTCGGCGGTATCGACCGTGACGACGTACCGGACGCCGCCGGCCTGCTCATCCTCGACGACGACCAGCGGATACGGCTGTGCACCTCCACCGCCGAGCGCTGGCTGAGCCTTGTCCAAGAGGCCCATCCCGCTCCCGGGCACCGGTATCCGTTCGCTCTCGACGCGCTCACCCACAAGGTCCGCTCCGCCGGCCTCGGTGTCCAGGTGCAGTCCCGCGCGATCAGCCGTACCGGCCACTGGATCACGCTCAGCGCCTGGCGCGAGAAGGCGGAGGGCGAGGAGTCGGAGGCGCTCACCTATGTCTCGCTGGCGCCGAGCCGCCCGGGCGAACTGACCGCCATCGTCCTCGACGCGTACGGTCTCACTCCGCGTGAGCGCCAGGTCGCCCAGCATGTACTGCTCGGCCGTTCGACGGCCGAGGTCGCCGACTCGCTCCACATCGGCGAGTACACCGTGCAGGACCATCTGCGGAAGGTCTTCGACAAGGCAGGGGTACGGAGCCGTCGCGAGTTCACGGGAGAGCTGTTCCAGCGCTGCTACCTGCCGCGACTGGACGATCCGCCGCTCACGACCGACGGCCGTATGCGCAACGACGCTCCGGACGAGCGGCGGGCGTGATGCGGCGGGCGTGACGTGTTCGCGTCCTCGTGAGACAGGGCCCTGTCGAACAGTGGTGGGTCACGAGATATCTTGATGTCGAGCAATGTTGCAGACGTGGAGCGGAGCGACCGGTGACTGACTCGACCATCATCTATACGCACACCGACGAGGCCCCGGCCCTCGCGACGTATTCGTTCTTGCCCGTGATCGAGGCGTACGCGTCGACGGCCGGCGTCACCGTCGAGAGCCGTGACATCTCGCTGTCGGGGCGGATCATCGCCGGCTTCCCGGAGCGTCTTGAGGAGAGCCGGCGGATCGATGACGCGCTCGCCGAGCTGGGCGCGCTGGCCGGGACTCCCGAGGCGAACATCATCAAGCTGCCGAACATCTCGGCGTCGATCCCGCAGCTCAAGGCCGCGATCGCCGAGCTCCAGCAGCAGGGCTACGCGCTGCCGGACTATCCGGACGACCCGAAGACCGACGAGGAGAAGGACGTCCGCGCGCGGTACGACAAGGTCAAGGGCAGCGCCGTCAACCCGGTGCTGCGCGAGGGCAACTCCGACCGCCGCGCTCCCGCGTCCGTCAAGAACTACGCCAAGGCGCATCCGCACCGGATGGGCGCGTGGACGGCCGACTCGAAGACGAATGTCGCGCATATGGACGCCGACGACTTCCGCTCCACCGAGAAGTCCGCGGTGATCGCCCGGGCCGGCTCGCTCCGTATCGAGCTGGCGGGCGACGACGGGACCACCACCGTGCTGCGCGAGTCGGTGCCCGTGCTGGCGGACGAGGTCGTGGACGCGTCGGTGATGCGGGTGGCGGTGCTGCGTGAGTTCCTCGCGGCGCAGGTCGCCCGGGCCAAGGCCGAGGGCGTGCTGTTCTCGGTACATCTGAAGGCCACGATGATGAAGGTCTCCGACCCGATCATCTTCGGCCATGTGGTCAGGGCCTTCTTCCCGAAGACGTTCGCCGAGCACGGCGACAAGCTCGCCGCGGCCGGTCTGAGCCCGAACGACGGTCTCGGCGGCATCCTCAAGGGCCTGGAGTCGCTGCCCGAGGGCGCGGAGATCAAGGCGTCCTTCGAGGCCGAGCTGGCCGAGGGCCCGGCGCTGGCGATGGTCGACTCCGACCGGGGCATCACCAATCTGCATGTACCGAGCGATGTCATCGTGGACGCCTCCATGCCGGCCATGATCCGCACCTCCGGTCATATGTGGGGTCCCGACGGCAAGGAGGCCGACACTCTCGCGGTCATCCCTGACAGCAGCTACGCGGGTATCTACCAGGTCGTGATCGACGACTGCCGCGCCCATGGCGCCTACGACCCGTCGACCATGGGCTCGGTGTCGAACGTCGGTCTGATGGCGCAGAAGGCCGAGGAGTACGGCAGCCACGACAAGACCTTCGAGATCCCGGCCACGGGCACGGTACGCGTCGTGGACGACAACGGCGATGCCGTACTGGAGCACGTGGTCAGCGCCGGTGACATCTGGCGTATGTGCCAGACCAAGGACCTGCCGATCAAGGACTGGGTCAAGCTGGCCGTCACCCGCGCCCGTGCGACCGGTGACCCGGCGGTGTTCTGGCTGGACGAGGGCCGCGCGCACGACGCGAGCCTGATCGCGAAGGTCAGGACGTATCTCGCCGAGCATGACACCGAGGGCCTGCGGATCGAGATCATGGCGCCGGTCGACGCGATCGCGTTCTCCCTGGAGCGCATCCGCCGCGGCGAGGACACGATCTCGGTCACCGGCAATGTGCTGCGTGACTATCTGACCGACCTCTTCCCGATCCTCGAACTCGGCACGAGCGCGAAGATGCTCTCGGTCGTCCCGCTGATGAACGGCGGCGGACTGTTCGAGACCGGCGCCGGCGGCTCCGCGCCCAAGCATGTGCAGCAGCTCGTCAAGGAGAACTATCTGCGGTGGGACAGCCTGGGCGAGTTCCTCGCGCTCGCGGTCAGCTTCGAGCACCTCGCGCAGACCACGGGCAACGCGCGGGCCCAGATCCTCGCCGACACGCTCGACCGCGCGACCGCGACCTTCCTCAACGAGGACAAGTCGCCGAGCCGTCGCCTCGGCGGTATCGACAACCGCGGCAGCCACTTCTATCTGGCGCTCTACTGGGCCCAGGAGCTGGCGAAGCAGACCGAGGACACGCAGCTGGCGGAGGCGTTCTCGGCTCTCGCCAAGACGCTGGCCGAGCAGGAGCAGACCATCGTCGACGAGCTGATCGCGGTGCAGGGCTCGCCGGTCGACATCGGTGGCTACTACCGTCCCGACGCGGCGAAGGCCTCGGCCGTCATGCGTCCGTCGGCCACCTTCAACCAGGCGATCGCGACGCTCGCCTGAGCCGTACCGTACGTACGGGACCGCCCTGGTCGGCAGCGCTGCCGACCAGGGCGG
>NZ_FMDK01000404.1 GCF_900091995.1 Streptomyces sp. MnatMP-M17 | reverse complement strand
GGCCCGCCGCAGCGCCGGCGCGAGCCGGTTCCCGCCGCCGTCGCCGCCCTTCCCTCCGCCCCCCTTCCCGCCGTCGGACGCCGGGGCTGCCAGCACCTCGGCCATCCCGCGCAGCAGCTGCGCCAGGATCGTGCCCGAATTCCCGCGGGCGCCGAGCAGCGCGCCATGCGCCATGGCCCGTACGGCATCGGCCGGGCCGGGCTCGGACATACCGGTCTCGTGCGCGGCGAAGACCGCCTCGACCGCCTGTGCCGCGGACTCCACGGTCAGATAGAGATTCGTACCGGTGTCACCGTCCGCGACCGGATAGACATTGATCGCGTCGATCTCCTCACGCTCGCGGCCGAGGGCCTCCAGCGCCAGTGAGCACCAGTTCCGCACCTCTGCGGCGTCGAGGGTCTGCGGCACCTGATGCTCCTCCTTGAGCGGCCTGGAAGCGGGCTGCACGCAGGGTAGCCCGCGCGCGGAGGGGGGACCGCGCGGCGACCGTGGAGCGGCCCTGGGACGGTCATGAGGCCGGGGCCGGGCGGGGGCCGGTCCGGCTCATGGTAGTTTCGTTGTACCGAGGCAGGCGTTGTATGCTGCTGCGGTTGCCCGATGAAAGTCGGGCCATTCCCCCGGCAACGCCACATCAGTCACTGATTCCGGAGTCACTGATTCAGGCACGCCGGATATCTCTGTACGTGCATCTGAAGTCTTTGGAGTGACCCGTGGCTGCCAACTGCGACGTCTGCGGCAAGGGGCCGGGCTTCGGCAACAACATTTCGCACTCGCACCGCCGTACGTCCCGTCGCTGGAACCCGAACATCCAGCGCGTGCGTGCCGTGGTCGGTCGGACGCCGAAGCGGCTCAACGTCTGCACCTCGTGCATCAAGGCCGGCAAGGTCTCGCGCTGACGCCTGCGTCGTAGCGCAGCCCCTGCGGTTGCCTTGAAAGCCGGTCCATCTCGGTGGACCGGCTTTTTGCCGTCCCTGACCATGGTCATCGGTCATTCCTTCGGTACGCGGCCGGCCTCCGGCTCACGGCCTGCGGAAGCGCCACGCGTGGTCCACAGGACCGATGCCCGCGCCCAGCGGAAAGCCGTGCTCGATCGCGCCCGTCACATACTCCTTGGCCGCCACTACGGCCTCCACCACGCCCTGCCCGCCCGCGAGCCCGGCGGCGATCGCCGACGCGAGAGTGCAGCCCGTCCCATGCGTATGACGGTTGTCCTGGCGCGGTGCCCGCAGCCAGTGCTCCTCATGGCCGTCGGTCAGCAGATCCACGGCGTCGCCCGGCAGATGTCCGCCCTTGATCAGCGCCCAGCCGGGCCCGAACGCGAGAACGGCGTCGGCCGCGCGCCGCAGGCCCGTCTCGTCCTCCACGCGTACTCCGGTGAGCTGGGCCACCTCGTCCAGATTGGGCGTGGCGACGGTCGCCACCGGCAGCAGCAGGTTCCGTACACCGTCCAGCGCGGAGGCGGCCAGCAGCGGATCGCCGTGCTTGGAGACACCGACCGGATCGACCACCACGGGCACGGCGGTGTCCGCGAGCAGTTCCGCGACGGCCGCGACCAGTTCGGCGGAGGAGAGCATGCCGGTCTTCACGGCCTGTACACCGATGTCGTCCACCACCGCGCGGTACTGGGCCCGTACCGCTTCGACGGGCAGTTCCCAGGCGCCCCGCACACCGAGCGAGTTCTGTGCGGTGACGGCGGTGAGCACGCTCATGCCATGGACACCGAACGCCAGCATGGTCTTCAGATCCGCCTGGATACCGGCGCCGCCGCCGGAGTCGGATCCGGCGACGGTCAGCACACGAGGAGGCACGGGTATCGCCATGGAGCGAATCTACCGCCGGCCGCGCGGTCGGTGATCCCCGGTCTTCGGTGATCCCCGGTCCACTGGTGGTCGGTCTATTGGTGGTCCTCGATGTCCCCGAAGTGGTCCCAGCCGCCCTTGCTGGTCCAGGGCGCTCCGTCGACCGTCACCTGAGGCAGCGCCGAGAGACCGAGAACCTCGCCGATCACCTTCCAGCGGGCGGGCAGCTTCGTGTCGGCCGGGAAGGTGGCGACGATCGCGTGGTCCTCGCCTCCGGTCAGCACCCACTGGAGCGGATCGATCCCGACCGCCTGGCCGATGTCGTTCATCTGCGAAGGGATGTCGATCAGTCCGGAGCGCAGATCGATACGGACCTTGCTGGCGTCCGCGATATGCCCGAGGTCGGCGACGAGTCCGTCGCTGACATCGGTCATGGCGGTGGCGCCGAGCCCGGCCGCCGCAGGGCCCGCGTGGTACGGCGGTTCCGGTCTGCGGTGCGCCTCGACAAAGGCGCGCGGTGAGCGGAAGCCCCGGGAGAGCACCGCGTGTCCGGCCGCCGACCAGCCCAACCAGCCGGTGTAGGCGACGACATCGCCGGGCCGGGCACCGGATCTGGTCACCGGCTCATGGTTGCGCAGATCGCCGAGGGCGGTGATGGCGATGGTGATGGTGTCACCGCGTACGACATCGCCGCCGACCACGGCCGCGCCCGCGACCTGGCACTCGTCACGGATGCCGTCCATCAGCTCGGTGGGCCAGGTGACCGGGAGTTCGGCCGGGACGACCAGCCCGAGCAGCAGCGCGGTGGGGACGGCGCCCATAGCCGCGATGTCGGCGAGGTTCTGCGCGGCGGCCTTGCGGCCCACGTCGTACGCCGTCGACCAGTCGCGGCGGAAGTGCCGCCCTTCCAGCAGCAGGTCCGTACTCGCCACGACCCGACGGTCGGGCGCGGCCACGACCGCGGCGTCGTCGCCCGGCCCGAGCCGGACCGCCGGGGTGGTGGTGAGCCGGGACGTGAGCTCTCTGATGAGTCCGAACTCCCCCAACTCGCCCACGGTTCCCTTCACCGGGACTCCCCTCTCCTCGTCGGGCCGCGTCTGCGGTCGCGGTCCCTCGCTGCTGTCCGTAGCGTCATGAGATACGTCAACTTCTGTCTGCCGCACGCCACCCCGTGCGCGCCACCGGACACCCGGGTCTCCCCGTGGCCCGCGACGACGCGATACCGTGGCGTCTCTTCTCCCCACATGATCCTCGTGGCCGCCCTGGAGGTTCCGTGGTACAGGCGTACATCCTTATTCAGACCGAGGTGGGCAAGGCGACGACCGTCGCCGAGACCATCGCCAAGATTCCGGGAGTGACCCAGGCCGAGGACGTCACCGGTCCCTACGATGTGATCGTGCGCGCTCAGGCGGACACCGTCGATGAGCTGGGACGCATGGTGGTGGCCAAGATCCAGCAAGTGGACGGCATCACCCGCACCCTGACCTGCCCGGTCGTGCATCTCTAGGCCTCTCGTTTGGATCTTGCCGGGCTCGCGTGCCCGCAGTGACATCAGCCGCTGCCGCG
>NZ_FMDK01000405.1 GCF_900091995.1 Streptomyces sp. MnatMP-M17 | reverse complement strand
GGCTGGCGCTCGCCCTCGCCGTCGTCCTCACCGGGCGCCCGCCGCTGGTCCTCCTGGACGAGCCGACGCGCGGTCTGGACTACGCGGCGAAGGCCCGGCTGGTCCGGGCGCTACGGGCGCTCGCGGCCGAGGGCCATGCGATCGTCCTCGCCACACACGATGTCGAACTGGCCGCAGAGCTTGCCCACCGCGTGGTCATCCTGGCCGACGGCGAGATCGTGGCGGACGGTCCGACGGCCCGCGTGGTCGTCTCGTCGCCGGCCTTCGCACCGCAGGTCGCGAAGGTGATGGCGCCCAGGGAGTGGCTGACGGTGACACAGGTGCGCACGGCGCTTGAGAGGCAGGCCACGCCGACCCCGACCCCGGCGCCTACGACGAAGGCGACGGCTACGCCGGCCACAACAGCCGAGGGAACGGAATGACACCGCCGGTCCCTCAGGCCCGCGCCGTACGGCTCGGCCCGCGCGCGATCTGTGCCCTCGTCCTCATCAGCGCGATCGGAGTGGCCGCCTTCGGCTGGCCGCTGCTCGCGGGCCCGTCGTCCGGGCTCGCGCACTCCGGAGACGCGCCGTGGCTTTTCGCCGCGCTGCTCCCGCTCCTCGTGGCCGTCGTGGTCGCGACGATCGCCGATTCGGGCCTGGACGCCAAGGCCGTGGCGATGCTCGGAGTGCTGGCGGCGGTGGGCGCGGCGCTGCGCCCGCTGGGCGCGGGCACGGCGGGACTGGAGCCCATGTTCTTTCTGATGGTGCTGAGCGGACGGGTGCTCGGGCCCGGCTTCGGCTTCGTACTCGGCGCGGTCACCATGTTCGCGTCCGCGCTGCTGACGGGCGGCGTGGGACCGTGGATGCCGTTCCAGATGCTCTCGATGGGCTGGGCCACCATGGGCGCGGGCCTGCTGCCGGGCGCCGATTGGCTGCGCGGGCGCGCCGAACTGCTGATGCTCGCGCTGTACGGGACGTGCGCGTCGTTCGCGTACGGCACGGTCATGAACCTCCAGGGCTGGACCACGATCGGCGGGCTCTCCTCCGGCATCTCCTTCGACGCCGGCGATCCGCTCCGGGAGAATCTCGTCCGCTTCCTCGCGTACTGCGCGGCGACCTCGCTCGGCTGGGACCTGGGCCGGGCCGCGATCACGGTCGTACTGACACTGACCGCCGGCGCGACAGTGCTCAAGGCGCTGCGCAGGGCGACACGGAGGGCGGCGTTCGACGCGCAGGCGGTCTTCGAGGAGTACGAGGAGTACGGGACGGAGGACCGCGAGACGCCCGGATCGCGCTGATCAGCCGCTGCCTGACTCCCGCGCGCCTCCGCCTCCCCCGGCCGCGACCGCCGCACCGCCGTCCGCCGCAGCACCACCGTCCCCCGTTTCCGCGCTCCGTCCCTTCGGGAACGGATCCGCCTTCGTTACCGCCCGTGGCAGCAGCTTCCTCGGTCCCGCCAGCAGATAGGTCAGCCCGAAGCCCGCGCCCACGACCGCCGCGCCGCCCGCCGCGTCCAGAACCCAGTGGTTGCCCGTCGCCACGATCGCGCAGACCGTGAAGAGCGGATGCAGCAGCCCGAGCGGTTTCATCCAGAGCTTCGGCGCCAGGACGGCGATCACCAGACCGCACCACAGCGACCATCCGAAGTGCAGCGAGGGCATCGCCGCGTACTGGTTGGTGAGCGCGGTCAGCGCGCCGTAGTCCGGATTGGTCAGATCCTGCGGTCCGTGCACCGTGTCGATGAAGCCCATGCCCGGCATCAGCCGTGGCGGTGCCAGCGGATAGAGCCAGAAGCCCAGCAGCGCGAGGACCGTGGCGAAGCCGAGCGAGGAGCGGGCCCAGCGGTAGTCGGCGGGCCGGCGTACGTACAGGACACCGAGGATCGTCAGCGGTACCACGAAGTGGAAAGACGTGTAGTAGAAGTTGAAGAAGCTCTCGGCCCACTCCGTCCTCGCCACCGCGCGGTTGATCCAGTGCTCGATGTCGATGCCCAGGGCCCGCTCGACGGAGACGATCTGACGGCCGTGTTCCTCGGCGGCCTCGCGGCCTCCGGTCGCGGCGAGCCGGATATGGGAGTAGACGGAGTAGCCGACGCGGATGACCAGCAGTTCGAGCAGCAGATTCGGGCGGCCGAGCAACCGCCGCCAGAACGGCAACAGCGGGACACGGCTCCAGCGCGCGGGCACGGGCCGGGCGTACTCGGTCGCGACGGGCCGTTCGAAGTATGGCGAGGCGCGCGCCAGGAACGGTACGGCGCAGGCCGCCGCCAGCGCCGCGACCAGCGGTACGTTCTCGCGCAGCGGGTGGAGCAGCGTGATGTTCGGCAGCAGCATCTTGCCCGGCAGCGTCATCACCAGCACCACCACGGCCGGCCACACCAGCCGGTCCCTGGCGCGCGTACCGACGCGGCCGACGAGCGCCAGCAGCACCCACAGGAGCTGGTGCTGCCAGGCGGTCGGCGAGACCGCGATCGCGGCGCAGCCGGTCAGCGCCACGGCGAGCAGCAGCTGCCCGTCGCGCGCGTAGCGGACCGCGCGGCGCAGCCCGACGAGGACGACGGCCACCGCCAGGACGGCGAAGAGCACGATCTCCAGCGGGCCTTCCAGGCCCACCCGGAGCAGCGCGCCGTGCAAGGACTGGTTGGCGAGGCTGTCGGCACGTTCGCCGAGGCCCGCGCCCGCCACATGGTGCACCCAGTACGCCCAGGAGTCGCCGGGCATCGCCGCCCATGCCAGCGCGGTGGCGGCGGCGAAGGTGCCCGCCGAGGTCACGGCGGCCTTCTTACGGCCCGTCAGCCACAGCAGAGGCGCGAAGAGCAGTACGGCGGGCTGAAGGGCGGCGCCGATGCCGACGAGCAGCCCGGAGCCGCGTTCCCCGCGTACGGCGAAGCAGCCGAGCAGCACCAGCAGGACGGGAATGATGCTGGTCTGGCCGAGGTAGAAGCTGTTGCGGACGGGCAGGGACAGCATGAGCAGACTGATCGTGACCGGCGCGGCCAGCAGTCCCGTACGGCGCGAGATCCGGCCCGGCAGGGCACGGGCGACGACCAGGCCGAGGGCGACGACCAGCAGCAGCGTCCCGAAGGTCCAGACGATGCCGAGGCTCTGCTCGGCCGAGCGAGCCAGCGGTTTGAGCACAAGCCCGGCGAACGGTGTTCCGGTGAACTTGCCGGTGTCGTAGAGCGAACCCGACACATGCAGGACGCCGTTGTCACCGATCCAGGTCTCCAGATCGGTGAGCCGTTCACCGGGCGGCTGTCTCAGTACCGCCGTCGCCTGTCTGACCGCCAGCACGGCGGCGACGAGCCAGAGAACCGCGCGCGCCGCGCCGAATCCCTCTTTCAGCGGGCCCGCTCCGCTCGCCGCCGCACCGCCGTGCACGCTGTGCTCCGCATTCACCACGCCGCGCCGACCCTCCGTCCGTCCGAAACCGCCGTCCTTGGGGCATGAGCCTCGCATTGCCCGGTCGAGAAGACTCAGGCAACCCCCTCTTCGCCTGTCTGTCACCCCTGTTTTGTCTCAATGCCCATGTCTTACGGAAGGTGTCCGGCACGACGGCATCCGGGCGCGGGACGGAGCCGGTGCCGCCGCGGGCCATGACCGGCCGCCGCCACCGGTCGTCCGAGGTATGTTCCCACCGGGAACCAGCTCAGTACTCCGACAGCACTCCGACACCCGCGCACGGACGAGAGGCCTCCATGTCCCAGGAGCAGTGGACCGCGGTCGACCGCTATTTCACCGATCAGCTCGCACCCGCCGACGAAGCGCTCACGGCGGCACTCTCCGCCGCCGACGCGGCCGGCCTGCCCGCCATCAACGTCGCACCGAACCAGGGCAAGCTGCTCCAGCTTCTCGCCCGCGTCCAGGGCGCCCGTACGGTCCTGGAGATCGGCACGCTCGGCGGCTACAGCACCATCTGGCTGGGGCGCGCGCTGCCCGACGACGGCAGGCTGATCTCCCTGGAGTACGACGCCACCCATGCCGAGGTGGCCCGCGCCAGTCTGGCCCGCGCCGGGCTCGACAAGATCGCCGAGGTCAGAACGGGACCGGCGCTGGAGACGCTTCCCGTGCTGGAGGCCGAGGGCGCGGGCCCGTTCGACTTCGTCTTCATCGACGCGGACAAGCCGAACAATCCGCACTATCTGGAATGGTCCCTGAAGCTGACACGTCCCGGCAGCCTCATCGTCGTGGACAACGTCGTACGGAACGGAGCCGTCACCGACCGGACGAGCACCGACCCTTCGGTCGTCGGCACACGAGAGATGATCGACCTGATCGCGGCAAACCCACGACTGTCCGCGACCGCCGTCCAGACAGTCGGTGTCAAGGGCTACGACGGCTTCCTGCTGGCCCGCGTCCTGGCCTGACGCCCTCGCCCGCGTCCTGGCCTGACACCTTGGCCTGACGGCCCGGCGGCGGGCACGGCGAGAGCTACGACAGGGTACGGGCGAGGTACGGCGGCGCACGGGCCGCCGGGCCCGTAATCCGCCGGCCGACCCGGCCCGCCCGCTGGATACGGGGAGGGCGCGGGGCTCAGACGGCGTGGTCTCTTGGCGGGGACGGGGTCTGCGGGCGTTCGCTCTCGGCTCCGCACAGTTCGCTGTTGAGGTCCCGTACCAGCTTCACCAGGTCCTTCGGCCGGCCTGGGCCCCACCAGTCGCCGAGCAGCTCCGTCAAGGAGTCCTCGCGCGCCTTCGCCAGTACCTCGGCCGTCTCCACGCCCCGTGGTGTGAGCGTCAGTTCGAGGCCCTCGCGCCGGGCCAGCCCCCGCTCCTCCACCTGCCGGGACGCGTCGGTGACGGACCGCACCGGTACGGACAGGGCCTCCAGGAGCGCGCCCGGCTGGACCGAGCCATGGCGCCGGATGCGCAGCAGCAGCCAACTCGCCGCCGGGAGCAGGTCGTATCCCGCCTTCGCGGTGATCCTCTCGTAGATCCGGCGGCGGCCCTCGCGCGTGCCGAGCACCGACAGCGCGCGTGCCACCTCGTCGTGCGAGGAGCGTACGACCGGGTTGCTCGCCAGCGTCTCGCTGATCTCCGGCGCGGTCACCGAGCCGCGCAGCTTGTCCTCCTTGAGGAACCACGCCACGGCGAAGGCGAGCAGCACGGCCGGTGCCGCGTACAGGAAGACATCGGTGATGGAGGTCGAGAACGCGTGCAGCACGGCGGGCCGCAGCTCGGTGGGCAGTTGCTCGATGGCCCGTGGATCGGCGGACAGCTGGCTCGGCCCGACACCGGGCGGCGGCGATTCACGCGCCAGGACGTCGGTCAGCCGGTCGGCCAGCAGATTGCTGAAGACCGTACCGAAGATGGCGACACCGAAGGACGCGCCGATCGAGCGGAAGAAGGTCGCGCCCGAGGTGGCGACGCCGAGGTCCTGGTAGCTGACGGAGTTCTGCACGACCAGCACCAGAACCTGCATGACCAGTCCGAGGCCCGCGCCGAAGACGAAGAAGTAGACGCTCGCCTCCCAGATGCCGCTGGTCGCCGTGAGCCGGTGGAGCAGCAGCAGTCCGACGGCGGTGATGGCGGCGCCCAGGATCGGGCAGGCCTTCCAGCGGCCGGTATGGCTGACGACATGCCCGGAGACGGTCGAGGTGATCAGCAGACCGAGCACCAGTGGCAGCAGATGGACACCGGACATCGTGGGTGTCACGCCCTGGACGACCTGAAGGAACGTCGGCAGATAGGTCATCGCGCCGAACATCGCGAAGCCGACGACAAAGCTGATGACCGCGATGAGCGTGAAGGCCCTGAGCCGGAAGAGCCGCAGCGGCAGTACGGGTTCGGCCGCGCGCCGCTCGGCGTGGACGAAGAGCGCGAGCAGGACGGCGCCGAGGGCGGCGAGTCCGATGATCTCGGCGGAGCTCCAGGGCCAGGTCGTACCGCCGAGCGAGGCGACCAGTACGAGACAGATGGCGACGGACGCGATCAGAAGGGTGCCGAGGTAGTCGATGGTGTGCCTGGTCCGGTGGACCGGTATGTGCAGGAAGGCGGCGATGACCGCGAGCGCGACGCCGCCGACGGGCAGATTGATGTAGAAGACCCAACGCCAGCTCAGTTCCTGGGTGAAGAAACCGCCGAGCAGCGGGCCGAGCACACTGGTCGCGCCGAAGACGGCGCCGAACAGCCCTTGGTACCTGCCGCGTTCACGCGGCGGGACGAGATCGCCGACAATCGCCATCGACAGCACGATCAGCCCCCCGCCGCCGAGGCCCTGGACCGCGCGGAAGGCGATGAGCTGCGACATGTTCTGGGATATGCCGCAGAGCGCGGAGCCGATGAGGAAGATGACTATCGCGGTCTGGAACAGCCGCTTACGGCCGTACAGGTCACCGAGCTTGCCCCACAAGGGAGTAGCGGCGGTGGACGCCAGCAGATAGGCGGTGACGACCCAGGAGAGATGTTCCAGCCCTCCGAGGTCGCTGACTATGGTCGGCAGTGCGGTGGAGACGATGGTCTGATCGAGCGAGGCGACCAGCAGTCCCATCAGCAGGGCGCATATGGCGACCAGGACGGTACGGGGTTTCTGACTGTCGCCGGGGGCCCGGGTTATGGCCGGGGTACTCACTTCCTGCGTCATGGGACTGCTCCTGGGACTCATCCGCGGATCCGCCGGATTCCATCCTGTCCGCTCTGTCCGGTTATGGCCTGCCGAGAGTCCGCCCGAGCACCCGGGTAGCACCCGGGTACGCGCACATCCTCCACACACGGCCTGCATAATCGGCGGCAGTTCAAGGGGAGGGAACCCACGTTGACCGGACAGCTCTGTCCCGAGTGCGGTACACCGCGCGCCGCCGACGACAGACCCGGATGCGCCTGCGCGGAGCGGCCAGAAGCGGTGTCGCCGGAGACGGCCGCGGAGTCGGCCGCCGAGACGACGATGGCGCTGACGAAGATCACCGGAGCCGCCGCGCCGGGACCACCGGACGTGTCGCCGGGCACGACGCCGGGCGCGTCGCGGAACGCTCAACCGGCGGACACCCGGAAAGCGGAGGGAGCGCCGGAGGCAGTGGCGCTTGGAGCGGACGATCCGGCCGACACGCAGGCCGGCGCGCGGGAGTCCGGGCAGCCGACGGAGGATCAGCAAGCCGCTCGGCGAGTCGCTCAGCGGGCCGCCGCGCAGGAGATCGCCGAGCAGCGCGCGGAGGCAAGCGCGCAGGAGATCGCCGAGGCGGAGGACTTCAATCCGCTGCGCGTACGGCCATACGTGACCCTCGACGCGGGCGACGACCGTACGGAGCCGCCGCCGCCCTT
>NZ_FMDK01000866.1 GCF_900091995.1 Streptomyces sp. MnatMP-M17 | reverse complement strand
GCCGCAGCCGCCGCGCGCTCCGGCGCCTCGCCGGCGTCGCGCCCCGGTCGGGCCGCGTCGCCCGTGCTCGTACCAGCGCCCCTCGTACCAGCACCCATGGATGCCCCTTTCCGCGTCACCGTACGGTTCAGCCCGCGTCGGCGACGGCGCGTTCCGCCGCCTCGACCACGTTGACCAGCAACTGCGCGCGGGTCATCGGGCCCACACCGCCCGGGTTGGGCGAGATCCAGCCCGCCACCTCCGCGACGCCCGGATGGACATCTCCGACGATCTTCCCGTTCTCGTCACGGCTCACGCCCACATCGAGAACCGCCGCGCCCGGCTTCACGTCCTCCGGCTTGACGATGTGCGGCACGCCCGCCGCCGCCACGATGATGTCCGCCTGCCTGAGCTGCGCCGACAGATCGCGGGTGCCCGTGTGGCACTGCGTCACGGTCGCGTTCTCGGACTTACGGGTCAGCAGCAGCGGGATCGACCGGCCGACCGTGATACCGCGGCCCACGACCACCACATGCGCGCCCGCGATCGCCACACCGTGGTGGCGCAGAAGCTGGATGATGCCGTACGGAGTGCACGGCAGCGGCCCGGTCTCGTTGAGCACCAGCCGCCCGAGGCTCATCGGATGCAGCCCGTCCGCGTCCTTGGCCGGATCCATCAGCTCCAGCACCCGGTTGGTGTCGATGCCCTTGGGCAGCGGCAGTTGCACGATGTATCCCGTGCACTCGGGGTTGGCGTTCAGCTCCGCGACCACCGCCTCGATGTCCTCCTGGGAGGCCGTGTCGGGCAGTTCGCGCTGGATCGAGGCGATCCCGACCTGCGCGCAGTCGCGGTGCTTGCCGTTCACATACCAGCGGCTGCCGGGATCGTCCCCGACCAGCAGGGTTCCCAGGCCGGGCGTGACACCTCTCGCCTTCAGGGCCGCCACGCGGGCGGTCAGGTCGGACTTGATCGCGGCTGCGGTGGCCTTGCCATCGAGAATCTGGGCGGTCATGCCCCCATCCTCGCGGATGGCTCTCTCCGGTTCCAATTCGCGTTCCGATTCGCGACCCGACCACGGCCCGATTCGCGGCCCGCCAGTGGCCTCCGTCACATGTCCGCCGGACACGCCCAGACGCGCAGCCGCACCCGATCGCGCCCGGTCAAGCGGACAGGAGATTGCACTTGCACAACGCCCGCGTAATGGCGCTGGACAAAATACGACGTTGATAACACGATTACCGCGCAATGCGCGGCCGGCATCGGGGGGGCAGTCCGCTCAGTTCAGAGAAGTTCCTCCTGCCCGGGTCGTAACGTCCCCAGCTTCACCAACGGAGGAATCCCGCCATGAGCTTCGGCGATCCCAACAACCCGTACGGCCAGCAGGGCCAGCCGGGCCAGCAGCCCGGCTACGGTCAGCAGCAGGGCCAGCCCGGTTACGGCTACCCGCAAGGTCAGCAGCCCGGCTACGGCTATCCGCAGGCGCCGCCGGTCCAGCCGTACGGCGGCTACCCGGGGGCTCCC
>NZ_FMDK01000823.1 GCF_900091995.1 Streptomyces sp. MnatMP-M17 | reverse complement strand
GGCAGGTGGTGGTGGCCAGGGTGGAGTGGGGACAGGGCGGCCGAGCCGCCACGGAAGGTCCGGACGCGGACGGTACGAAGACGGACGGTACGAAGACGGCGATGGCGGGCGGTCCGGTGGCCCAGGCGCTGCTGGAGGAGATCCTGGTGGACCCCGCGACGGTGGGAGGCACGGCGATGGCGGGTGTGGGAGCCGACTCCGCCGACCGGATCGCGGTGGCCCGGACGGAGGACGAGGCGATCGCGCTGGTGCCGTTGCCGACGACGCCTCCTCGTACGCCCGAGACGCCTCGTACGCCCGAGCCGGTGGACAGACACGAACACGGGCCTGGTGCGGCGCCCGGCCACGCGGCGCGGCAGGCAGCAGGCCAGGCACCGGACCTGGCCGACGGCCCGGGACTGCACGCGGACGCGCTCCTGGCCGCCGTACGAGGCCCTCTGACGGCAGGTCTGGCGGACGACGGACGGCTGACCCTGGGCGTCAGCGCGGCGGTCCACTCGGCGGAAGGGCTCCGCGGCGCCCTGGAGGAAGCCCGCCACGCCCGCCGGGTGGCCGCCGCCCGGCCCGGCCGTGTCTGCGCGGCGGGCCACCATGAACTGGCGTCACACGTATTGCTCCTCCCTTTCGTCCCCGACGACGTCCGCCGCGCCTTCACCGCGCGTCTGCTGGATCCTCTGCGCGACTACGACCGCCGTCACCGCGCGGAGCTGATCCCCACCCTGGAGGCCTTCCTCGACTGCGACGGCTCCTGGACCCGGTGCGCGGCCCGGCTGCATCTGCATGTGAACACGCTGCGATACCGGGTGGGCAGGATCGAACAGCTCACAGGACGCGATCTGTCGCGCCTGGAGGACAAGCTCGACTTCTTCCTGGCACTGCGCATGAGCTGACACTCAGCCGTGTACGTGCGTGCGCCTGGGGAGTGTCTTCAAAGTTCCGTCTGCCCGGCGTTGTGTGGTGCGCACGCTCCCTAGAGTATTCCGGGAGGGACGGGCTCCGCGGTATCGCGCCGTGCCACGAACACGAACTCGCTGCCCGGCCGGTCGGGTGCGTCGCGTACGTCCTCGACGACGAAGCCGTGCTCGTGCAGGTCCTGCTCGATCTCCGTACGTTCGCGGAAGCGGAGTGTCGATTGCGAGGTCAGTACGTCCCCGTCCGCGGCGAACACGTGCGTACCCCGGAAGCTCACCAGCGGCAGGCTCACGTCTGTCAGCTCGGCCCAGGTCTCGACGTGGCCGACGCCCGGGATGTCCGTCATGCGGTACGTGGTCTCGCGCGTCCACTGCGCCCACTCCTCCCACACGCGCCGCGCCGGATCGCGCGTCTCGAAGACAAGCCGCCCGCCGGGCCGCAGCGCCTCGTACGCGCCGCGCAGCGTCGTACGCCATGCCTGCGGACCGGTGATCGCCTGGGCGACGTTCCCGGTCATGGTCACCAGGTCGGTCCGCATGGGCGGCAGGTCCCCCGCGTCGCCGTCGAGCCAGCGCACCCGCTCCGCGCCCGGCTTGCCACGCGCGACGTCGACGGACGCCCGCGCGGGATCGATCCCGGTGACCGTGATCCCGCGCTCGGCGAGCAGCAGCGCGAACACGCCCGTACCGCACCCGATGTCCAGCACGGACCGCGCCCCGAACTCCTCCGCCATCGCGAGATACGCGTCGAGATCGCCGCGGTCCGGATCGAGCGGGTCGTAGACGGCGGCGAGGCGCGGATGCCCGAAAGCTGCGTCAACCATGGAAGCGAACGTATGCGGCCCCGAGCCCGCGCGGCCACTGCTTTTCGGGTTACGGCGCCGTGCGGGCGCGGCCAAGTGCCCAGCGGGGCCGGACAGGTGTCGGCAGTCGGGCCCGCCGGGACGTTCGTCGCCTTCGAGATCGGCACCGTCCAAGGTGGTGCTGATGCCCTGCCTCAGTGCGCGGGCTTGTTGGCCGGGCCGGTTCGGCCCTGTAGTGCGAAGCCCTATGGCGGGAAGCCCTATGGCGCGAGCGCCTATAGCCGGAACGCCTACAGCGGCAGCGCGCAGACCGCCACCGGTGCGGGGAATGGCTCGCCCGCCCGCC
>NZ_FMDK01000825.1 GCF_900091995.1 Streptomyces sp. MnatMP-M17 | reverse complement strand
CGCGTCCGGTACTCCGGTCCTGGCCGTCGGCGCGGGCACCGTCGTCGAGGCAGGCTGGGGCGGCTCGTACGGCAACAACATCGTGCTCCGGATGGCCGACGGCACGTACACCCAGTACGGCCATCTCTCCTCGATCGCCGTCTCCGTCGGCGGGACCGTCGTCCCGGGACAGCGGATCGGTTACTCCGGCGCGAGCGGCAACGCGACCGGACCGCATCTCCACTTCGAGGCCAGGACAGGACCGGAGTACGGCTCGGACATGGACCCGGTCGCCTATCTGCGCGCACACGGTGTGAACGTCTGACCAAAGCCGTGAACGTCTGATGGAAGCCCGCGCTGGCCAAAAGATATCTATTGATTCCGGGCACCCATCGGAAATCCGCGTTGATTGCAATAGAGTCACGGAACAGGCGTCGATCGGCAGCGTTTCGCGCGGATTAAGTCGGAGGTTCGGACATGCGCATTCCCGCGCACTCGGTATGCACGGCGATCCGCGACGACATTGTCTCCGGTGTATTCGAACGGGGCAGCCGGCTCACCGAGGAGCAGCTCGCGCGGCGTTACGGCGTCTCCCGCGTCCCGGTGCGCGAGGCCCTGCGCACACTGGAGTCCGAGGGCTTCGTGACCACCCGCCGCCATGTCGGCGCGTGTGTGGCAGAGCCCACGGACCAGGAGGCGGCCGACCTGCTGGAGGTACGGCAGCTCCTGGAGCCGCTGGGCGCGGCGCGCGCGGCCCAGCGCCGTACGGAGGCCCATCTCAAGGTGCTCCGCGGCCTGGTCAGACTGGGCCAGGAGCGGGCCAGACGGGGCCAGGGCGAGGATCTGCGCTCGCTCGGCGCCTGGTTCCACGAGACGCTCGCCCAGGCGTCGGGGAGCCCGGCGCTCACCGCTCCGCTCACCCAGCTCCGGCACAAGATCGCCTGGATGTATGTGGTCGACCAGCCCGCGCATCCCGTGGAGTCCTGGGCCGAGCACGGCGCGATCGTGGACGCGGTGGCGCGCGGCGACGCGGAGCGCGCGCGCTCCCTGACCGCCCTGCACGCGGAGCGCGCGGCGGCGGTGCACCGGCTGCGGCGCAACGAGCGCGGCCGGGAAAAGGTGAGGGGTTCGCAACATGTTGTAAAC
>NZ_FMDK01000826.1 GCF_900091995.1 Streptomyces sp. MnatMP-M17 | reverse complement strand
GCGGCCCGCCGTTCAGGGCGTCGCGGTAGATCTGGCCGAGCCGGGAGCCGAGGCCGTCGGCCATCGTGACGGTGGCGCTGTTCGTCGCGTCGGCCTCGGCCCGGTCCACCTCCTTCTGCGTCGCCGCGTTGTTGATACGCACCGCGATCCGGTCGTTCTCAGCGGTGAGCGCGGTGCCGTTCGGCACCTTGGCGTCGGCTCCGAGGACGTCGGAACCGAGGTCCTCGATGCCGTTGAGCAGGTCGTGGAAGTAGCCGGTCCCGTCGCCGGTGCCCGGCCACTTGTCCGACGCGTAGGTGGCGTTGAGCGTGTCGTCCGGGAAGGGGGACGGCTCGTACGCCGGGTCGGAGGCGTCCGCCGCAGCGGTCGCCGAGGTGGTCGCCGAGACGGTCGCGGCGGAGTCGTCCGAGGTCCCGGCCAGGGTGACCGCGGTGACGGTGGCCGTGTGTGCCGTGGCCTTGCCCGTGGTCATGAGCAGTGCCGTGCCGGTCGTGGCGGGGACGTGCGCGGTGGTCCCGTCGCCGAGGACCACGGTGTAGCCGATGACCGGGAATCCGCCGTCGCCGGCCGCCCGCCAGTCCACGCGGACGTGCGTGCCGTCGGTGATCACACCCTTCACGGTCGGCTTCTGCGGCTTGCCGCCGCCGGTCACCACGGGTGCCGTGGCGGCGCTCGGGTGCGAGGCGCCGAACGTGTTCACCGCCCGGACGCGTGCCGTGTACGACCTGTCGGCCCGCAGCCGGGTGAATGTCGTGCTCCGGCTGTTCCGATCGTCGATCTCGACCTGGTGGCCGTCGCTGAGGGTGATCTCGTAGCCGGTGACCGGTGAGCCGCCGGTGTCCTCGGGCGCGGACCAGGCGACGGTCACGCTGGAGCCGGACGACTTCGCCGACACCGCGTCAGGCATGGCAGGCACCGTCCTGGGCTTCGTGGTGAGCGCGGACAGGGCATGGCGGAGGGCGTCGTACCGGGCGGTGAGTGTCGCGTCCGTGGCGGTGTCGTCCGCGACCGCGGTCTTCGCCGCGTCGAGTGCCTTGGTGAACGCCGTCCACGACGCGTCCGTGTAGCGGTCGTTGTCGAGGGCCGACGCGGTCATGACCAGGTTCTCCAGTCGCAGCCTCGGCACGGGGACCAGTTGTCCGGCGGCCAGGGTGAGGCGACGCGTCTGGGTGTCGACTTCGAGCCGCGTCGCGTCGTCGGCGTCGACGAGGGCGCGCGCCGCGGCGAGTTCGCGCTCGTACACACCGAAGTCGATCGCGTCGTAGCGCTCCGCGTCGGCGGAGAGTCCCTCGTACCGCTCGATCGCCTTCCGCAGGGCGGACTTGTCCGTGACGGCGGGCGTCTCGACGTGGTCGAAGGTGATCCGGCCCAGATTCGCGACGTACGGGTGCGAGGAGTCCGGGTTCGTCGTCAGCCGCAGGTGGACGGTGTGCGTGCCCGTGATCGCCTTGGGCAGTGTCAGACTTGTCGTCCCTCCTGACGACCACGCGCTTCCCGTGACCGGCAGCGGTACGGTCGCGTACGGCGTGCCGGGGTCGGCCGCGTCGAAGGAGTCCAGGTAGAGCTGGACGGCGGAGCCGGTGCCGCAGCGGGCGGAGTTGTTGACGTAGGTGATCGTGACGGTGCTCTTCGGGGAGCTGCCGAAGTCGATGTCCCCGTAGTCGAGCCAGGCTCCGTCGTAGGTACCGCCGAGGTCGGTGGTGGAACCCGAGCCGGTCCAGCCGACGGGTTCGCTCTTGAGGCCGCCGCCGCTGTGCGAGCGGAACGCGGTGGCGTCGAAGCCCACGGGGGCGTCGGCGGTCTGCGTCAGGGCCAGCGAGTAGATGTTGCCCACGTAGGGCTGGGAAGCGGTCTGCGTGCTGGAGACGAACGCCGCGTACACGTCCTGGACGCCGGTGAAGACGCCCGGGTCGAGCTGCACGCTCGTGGTGGCGATGGTTCCCCAGCCCGATCCGCTGTAGTCGAGGGGGATGTCGACGCTCTTCGGGCCGTCCTTCGAGCCGAGGCGCAGTTCGATGTGCGAGTCCGACGCCGCGCGGGACTGGGGCTTGTCATAGCTGACGGTGACGGTGTCGGCGCCGTCGCGGAGGTCGGTGTCCTTCCACTGCGCCCACGCGCCGTTCGTCACGTTCTCGAAGATGCCGTTCGAGAGGTTGAGCGGGAGCGAGCCGTTGCCGGTCGTGGTGCTGTTCACCGCGGTCAGCGTGGCGAGCGTGGTCGTGGGGGACGCCGAGACCTCGTACGGCGAGAACTGGTACCAGTCGAAGTTCGACACCCACTGCTGGCCGGACGGGGCGTGGAACACGAACGTCGCGCTCTTCGCGCCCAGCAGGGCGTCCGGGTCGGTGACGGCCGCCCGCACCGTGGTGTAGTACTGCCAGCCGCCGGTTCCGGGGAGCTGGACGGTGGCGACGACGGGGCCGTCGGCGGCGCCGGCGTGGATGTCGACGCTGCTCGGCTCCGCGTTCGTCGGCTGCGAGTTCGCGTAACGGACCGAGATGCTCTGCGGGGCGGCCTCGCCGAAGTCCAGCTTGGTGAACCGCTCCCACGATCCCTCGGTGACGCCGCCGAGGTTGCCGTCCGAGTTGTTCCGCTCGCTGACGAGGCTGGGGCCTTCCTTCTGGTCGGGGGCCTCGGCCTGGAGGACGGCGTAGCCGCCCTCGTCGATGGTGAGCGCGTCGACGGCGGAGTGCAGCGCGTCGTCCGCGGCCATGATCGTGCCCGTCGCGGAGGCGGTGTCCGCGAGGACGGTCCGCGCCCGTTCGAGCGCCGACCGGAACAGGTTCCAGGAGCCGTCGGAGTAGTTGCCGCCGCGCACCAGGGACGCCTGGTCGACGAGTGCGCCGAGGGCCTTGCGGTGCACGGCGGCGGCGGAGATGACGAGCGGGTCGGTCGGGGATATCCCGGTGCCGCCCACCGCCGGGGCCCGCACGCCGTGGGCGAAGGCCGCGTCGCGGAAGGTGAGGCCGAAGCGTGCGTCGACCTTCGTGGTGCCGGTGAGCGACAGCGTCGCCGTGCGCGAGCCGCTGACGCGGAGGTCCGCCGTGACACCGGCCGGCAGGCCGGTCACGCTCGCGGCCCCGGTCCTGGTGAGGCTGGTTCCGTTGCGCGCGTCGAAGGACGCCGGTCCGGACAGGGTGAGCTTCACGCTGTCGTGGACGGTGCCGTCCTCGGTGGTGGCGACGGTGCCCGGGTGGGCGGAGACGACGGTGTCGCCCTTGTCCGTGCCCGTGCCGCCGTCACCCGTGTCGCCCGAGTCGGTGTTCAGCGAGTACGCGGGCTTCGTGTGGGCGCCCCACTGGGAGGGCTTGGAGCCCATGGTGAAGTCCAGGGTTCCGCCGGAGACGATCTGCGAGTAGTCGAGCCACGTGTTGTCGAACCGCTTGCCGTTGAGGGTCGCGTTCTGCACGTAGTAGTTGCTCGGCGACACGCCGTCGGCCTTCACCGTGAACCGGGAGCCGTTGGCGTAGGTGATCGTCGTGGAGTCGAAGAACGGGCTGCCGATCTGGAACTGGCTGGAGCCGGCGGTCACCGGGAACAGGCCCAGGGCGGCACCGACGAACATGGTCGACATGGTGCCGGCGTCGTTGTCCATGGTCGGCAGGAAGCCGTTCGGCGAGAGCTTGTAGACCTGGGTCTTGACCGGCGGGGTGAACTCGCCGCCGGAGCTGGGGGCCTCGTTGGTGGAGCCCGTCGCGATGTACCGGTTCCAGGTCGTGCCGGTGTAGATGGCACGCACCCACTTCTGCGTCAGGCTCGGCTCGCCGACGTAGTTGAACAGGTACGGGGCCTGGAGGTCGATCTCGTTCGCGTTGGAGTGCAGCATGGCCGAGCCGTCATCGACGCTGGAGTCCTCGCCGAACATGTGCTTGACCGCGGCCTTCCCGGCCTTCGGGCCGCCCATGGCCTCGATGAGGCCGCCCATGTCGTACGCGTCGTACCAGTGGTACTGCCACAGCGTGCCCTGGTAGAGGCCGGCCGCCTCGAACTTCTCGTAGTCGGCGCTCTGCCAGTCGCCGTTCGCGGCGCGCGGGGTGAGCAGACCGACCTCGGTGCCGTCGGCCGCGGTCCAGGCGCCGGACTTCACGAGGTTGTCGATCGCCATGGTCGACCGGGTGCGCAGTTCCTTCGCGTCGTCCTTCTTGCCGAGCGCGTCGGCGATGACGGAGAGCGCCCACTGGTCGTAGCCGCGCTGCACGGTCGTACCGGGATCACCGGTGACGTACCCCTGCCGCAGCTGCGCCCCGGTGTAGTACCCGGAGTACGACAGCAGCGCCGGATACGCCTCGTCGAGCCGGTCGAAGTTCTTGAAGCCCTTCGACAGCGCGTCGGCGACCAGCACGGCCGAGCGCTCCCAGCGCACGGTCGGGACCGAGTGGGTGAGGCTGCCGAGGCTCTTGCCGGAGGTGCGCGTGTCGGCGAAGAGCACGATCAACGACTGGATCATGTCCCGGTAGATGGCCGGGTCGATGTACGCCTCGACGGAGTACTTGCGGAAGTCGTCCCAGGTGGACCAGCCGTCGTAGTACGTGAAGCCGTTCGCCTTGTGCACCGCTCCGTCGGCGCCGCGGTACGTACCGCTGGTGCTGGTGGCGTTCACCGGCAGCGCGTACATGCGGTACAGGTGCGTGTAGAACTCCTTGGTGAGCGTCGACCCGGGGTCGGACTTCGCCGAGGCGCGCACGTCGACGGCGCCGAGCGACTTGTTCCAGACCGCCTTCGTCCGGGCGCGCGCCTGGTCGAAGGTGAGGTCGCCCACCTCGTTGCGCTGGTCGGTCGCGGCCTGTTCGGCGCTGATCGGCGACAGCGTGACGCGCAGCTCGATGTCGTCACCGGCGGCCTTGTCGAACCCGAGAACGGCGCCGGTGTCGGACCCGTCCCGCGTGGTCGCGTCGCTCAGCCTGCCGTCGTTGCCCCAGCTCTTCAGGGAGGTCACGGGGACGTTCGTGGTGGCGTTGTAGTACAGCTGGTACGAGGCGCCGTTGAACGACCCCGCCACAAGCCCGGTGATCGAGGTGGTCCCGTCCGGGAGCGTCGTCGCCTTCATGGTCGAGCGGGTGCGGCTGGTGAAGTTGTTCGCCAGGTCGAGGACGAGCTCGGGGTTCGACCCGGCGGGGAAGCTGTACCGCTGGAGCGCGGTACGCGTCGTCGCGGTCATCTCGGCCTTGATGGTGCCGGAGTCCTGCTTCACCGACGACGCGGTACCGGAGACGGCCCCGAGGCCCACCTGGTAGTAGCCGGGTGTCGCGGTCTCGTCGTCGTGGCTGAACGCGTGGGCGTACGTGCCGGTGGCGGGCCGGCTGTCGTACTGCACGGAGGTCGGGACGACGAGCAGGTCGCCGCCGCCTCCCGAGCCGCCGACGCCGTCGAGGTTCGTCGCGGTGAACCCGGCGATGTGGTCCTCGTTGTAGTCGTACCCGGTGTGGTTGCGGTTCGGCGTGGTCAGCGGGTTGACCTTGGCCAGACCGTGGGGCGCCTGGGCGCCCGGCAGGTCGTTGCCGTCGTCGCCGGCGGTCGAGACGAACGGGTCGACGAGCTTCGTGTAGTCCGTCCCGCCGGACGTACCGCCGGACGTTCCGCCGGACCCCGTGGACGTGGTCGCGACGGGCACTGCGGTGGCCGCGCCGGCACCGGCCAGCGCGCCGGCGCCGAGCGCGCCGGCGAGCAGCACGG
>NZ_FMDK01001275.1 GCF_900091995.1 Streptomyces sp. MnatMP-M17 | reverse complement strand
CCGGCCCGGAGCCGGGAGTCGGCGCCGGGCCGGCGGAACGCCGGTTGCGGCGCAGCAGCGTACGTACCCGGGCCATCAGCTCACGCGGGCTGAACGGCTTGGTCATATAGTCGTCGGCGCCGAGATCCAGACCGAGCAGCAGATCGTCCTCGGTACTGCGGGCCGTCAGCATCAGCACCGGCACCTCCCGGCTCTCGGCGCGCAGGATCCTCACCACGTCCAGGCCGTCGGTCCTGGGCATCATCACATCGAGCACGAGCAGGTCGGGCTCCCTGTGCCGGACCTCCTCAAGAGCCGCACGTCCGTCCCCGACGACCGTGACCGAGTGCCCTTCGTGCTCCAGATAGCGGCGCACCAATTCGGCCTGCTTCACGTCATCTTCGGCGACCATGATGTTTGCGCACACGCCGACGATCGTAGCGAGCACACAGAGCCCCGCGACGTCGTACGCCCGACGCCCGTCCAGGAGGACCTCCGCACATGGCCGTCAGTGAGCAGCCCGATGTCCCCGACGAGTCCTGGCCGGGCATCCGCGCCCGGCGGCTGGCCAGGCACAGTCTGGACGTACCGGCCGCCGCCGGGCGGATTCCGGCGATCGCGGGCGCGATATGCGGAGCACACGCGCAGGTGATGTCTGCGGCCGAGCTGTCGATCGGGCTGCGGACGGCCGTGACGACCCGTGCCGATGTGCGCCGGGCGCTGTGGGAGGACCGCACGCTGGTGAAGACGTTCGGGCCGCGCGGCACGGTGCATCTGCTGCCGTCCCACGAACTGCCGCTGTGGACCGGCGCGTTGGCCGCCGTACCGATGCCTCCGGGCGGGCTGCCCGTGGCGGCCCGTATGGACGGCGCGCAGACCGACGCCGTGGTCGGCGCCGTCGCGGACGTGCTGCGCGAGGGCGAGCCGCCCACGGTGGACGAGCTGAGCGAGGCGGTGATCGCACGGCTCGGCGACTGGGCCGCCGACCCGGTCGTCCCGGGCTTCGACGGGATGTGGCCGCGCTGGCGGCAGGCGCTGCACACCGCCGCTCATCGTGGAGTGCTGTGCTTCGGCCCGAACCGCGGGCGGAAGGTCACGTACACCAGTCCGGACCGCTGGCTGCCCGGTTTCACGCCGATGGACGCGGACGCGGCCCAGGCCGAGGTCCTGCGCCGCTATCTGCGCGCCTACGGCCCGGCGAACGCGCGGCACTTCGCGCAGTGGCTGAGCGCGCCGCGCCCTTGGGCGAACGCGCTGTTCGCCTCGCTGCGCGAGGAGTTACGGCCGGTGGGACGCGGAGCAAGCGGCGAGACCGGCGAGAGCGCGGGTACGACAGCGGGTACGACACTCTTCGAGCTGGCCGACGAACAGGCCGATCCGCCCGGCGCCGGCCCGGACGGCGCCGATCCGGACGGGCTGCGGCTCCTGCCGTACTTCGACGCCTACGCGGTGGGAAGCCATCCGCGTGCGCGTGTCTATCCCGGGCAGGCCGCCGAGCGCGCCCTGACACGCGGGCAGGCCGGCACCGTACAGGTGGTCACCATCGGCGGTGTGGTGTCCGGCGTGTGGCACCAGAAGCGCTCCGGACGCAAGGTCGCCATCAAGGTCGAGGCGTTTCAGGAACTGACGAGACGTCAATTGACCGATCTGGAAGCCCAGTCGGAGCGCGTCGGCCAGATCCTGGAGGCGGTCCCCAGCCTGGCTCTCGGCGCCGTCGATACCGGCAAGCATCTCTGAGCCGAGGGCCGAGGCGGACCTCACATTCTTACGTTACGTACGGTAGCGAAGAGCCCCGCCGCTCCGGGAGGGAGTGCCGGCGGGGCTCGGGTTGGGCGCATGAGGCGCCACATCAGACGGTGTCGAGTTTGCCTGCCTTGACGCCTTCTACGAACGAGGCGAACGCTCCGACAGGGAGGTCCAGAACCGGACCGCTCGGGTTCTTGGAGTCACGGACAGGAACCACGCCGC
>NZ_FMDK01000827.1 GCF_900091995.1 Streptomyces sp. MnatMP-M17 | reverse complement strand
GCGGCTGGGCTACTCCGCCCGCCAGATCGAGCGGCAGCTCCTCGCCGAGCTGGGCGCGGGACCTCTCGCGCTGGCTCGCGCACAGCGGGCGCAGACGGCGCGTGTGCTCATCGAGACGACCGCGCTGCCGATGGCCGAGGTCGCCTTCGCGGCGGGATTCGCCTCCATCCGGGCCTTCAACGACACCGTCCGCGAGGTCTTCGCGCTCTCGCCGAGCGAGCTGCGTACGCGCGCCTCGCGCGGCTCGGCCGCGTCACGCGTCACACGGGCGGGGGACACCCGCGAACAGCCCGGCACTCCCGGCGCGATCTCGCTGCGGCTGCCGTTCCGTACGCCTCTCAACCCGGACAACCTCTTCGGACACCTCGTCGCGACCGCCGTTCCCGGTGTCGAGGAGTGGCGCGACGGCGCCTACCGGCGCACGCTCTCCCTGCCGTACGGACATGGCATCGTCTCCCTTTCCCCGCGCCCCGACCACATCGCCTGCCGGCTCTCCCTCACCGATCCGCGCGATCTCACACTCGCCATCAGCAGCTGCCGCCGGATGCTCGACCTGGACGCCGATCCGGTCGCCGTGGACGAACAACTGCGCGCCGATCCGCTGCTGGCGCCGCTGGTCGACAAGGCGCCGGGACGGCGGGTGCCGCGTACCGTCGACGCCGCCGAGTTCGCCGTACGGGCCGTGCTCGGCCAGCAGGTCTCCACCGCCGCCGCGCGGACGCACGCGGCCCGGCTGGTCACCGCGCACGGCGTGCCGGTCGAGGATCCGGAGGGCGGGCTGACGCATCTCTTCCCGGCTCCGGAGGCGCTGGCCGCGCTCGATCCGGAGGCGCTGGCGCTGCCGCGCACCCGGCGTACCACTCTGATCAGCCTTGTCGCGGCGCTCGCCGACGGCTCGCTCCGGCTCGGCACCGACAGCGACTGGGAACAGGTGCGGAAGCAGCTCACCGCCCTGCCCGGGTTCGGGCCATGGACGGTCGAGGCGATCGCGATGCGCGCGCTCGGCGATCCCGACGCGTTCCTGCCGACCGATCTCGGCGTCCGCCGGGCCGCCGGGAGGCTCGGCCTGCCGTCCACTCCCGCCGCGCTCACGCGGCG
>NZ_FMDK01000828.1 GCF_900091995.1 Streptomyces sp. MnatMP-M17 | reverse complement strand
GGCCGCCGCCCCGGCGCGGCAGACCCGCGTCCGTCAGCGTGTGGCTGCTGCTCGGGGACGGGCCCGGACGGTCGAAGCCTACGCGGTCCTGAGCGATCTCGGGAGCGTCGGGGACAGATTCCGCTTCCGTTGGCCGATGGGCTTCGTAGGTGTCCTGATACGTGCTCTGACCGGCCCACTCGTCCTGTTGGGGCTGGGCGGCGAAGGCGCTCTCGTAGGGCGTCTCCGGGCTCTGCGGCTCCGGGTAGACGGCTTCCGTATACGGCTGGGCCAGCGGCTCCTGGTACGCGTTGTAGCCGGAGTCGGGTGCCTGGAATCCGGCGGCGGGATCGACGGGCTGCTGGGGCGCGTAGCCCTGGTCGTACGAGGCCTGCTGCGGCACGTACCGGCCGTCGACCTCCTCGCGGTAGTGGCTGTCGGTCCCGTCGCCGAAGACAGGCTGTCCCTCGCCCGTGGAGGTGCCCACCTCGGCCCGGCGCTCCTCGCGCCTGAGCGTGCGGTTGACGGGATCGAGCGTGCGGGGGCCGTTGTCCGCCGCGTCCTGGGCAGCTTGGGCAGCTTGGTCTTCGTACCGCGAGTCGTCGAAGCCCAGTTCGGCGGCCGTCAGCATCGGAGCGCTCTGGAAGACCGGCTCGTCGGCCGGGTCCGGCTGGTCCGGGATGAGCTGCGAGACGGTGAAGTCGTCGGCCGGGAGCGGTTCGCCGCCACCGCCGTGCGTGATCGCGTCGGGGAGCATCACCAGCGAGGTCGTACCGGCCTGCTCGCCCGAGGGACGCAACTGGACGCGGATACCGTGCCGGTCGGACAGCCGGCCGACCACGAAGAGTCCCATGCGCTGGGAGACGGTGGCGTCCACGGTCGGCGGATTGGCCAGCTTGTGGTTGATGTCCGCGAAGTCCTCGGCGGTGAGCCCGATGCCCTTGTCATGGATCTCGATCATCACCCGGCCGTCGGGCAGCCTGGTCGCGGTGACCCGGACCTTGGTCTGCGGCGAGGAGAACGTGGTGGCGTTCTCCAGCAGCTCGGCGAGCAGATGGACCAGGTCGGTCACCGACTGGCCGTGGATCTCGGTCTCGGGGACACCGGTCAGCTCGATACGCGCGTAGGACTCCACCTCGGAGGTGGCGGCGCGGAGCACATCCACCAGCGGCACCGGCTGGTTCCACCGGCGGCCCGGCTCCTCGCCCGCGAGGACCAGCAGGTTTTCGCCGTTGCGGCGCATACGGGTCGCGAGATGGTCCAGCCTGAAGAGGTTTTCGAGCTGGTCCGGATCGCCCTCGTTGTTCTCCAGCTCGGAGATGAGGGTCAACTGGCCCTCGATCAGCGACTGGTTGCGGCGGGAGAGATTGGTGAAGATCGCATTGACGTTTCCGCGCAGCATCGCCTGCTCGGCGGCGAGCCTGACCGCCTCGCGGTGGACCTGGTCGAAGGCGCGGGCGACCTCGCCGATCTCGTCACGCGAATCGATCGGGATCGGCTGCACCCGGGTGTCGACCCGGCCGGGCTCGGTACGGGAGAGCTGGTCGACCAGCATCGGCAGCCGCTGCTCGGCGATACCGAACGCGGCCGTGCGCAGCTCCCGCATCGAGCGGCTCATCTGGCGGGCCATCATCCCGGCCAGGACGAAGGCGGCCAGCAGAGCGATCACCACGATGGCGCCATTGGTGATCGCGTCGTTCCTGGCGTTGTCCGAGATCTGGGCCGCGTCCGCCACGGCCTTGTCGACGAGGTCCTTCTCCAGGACCGTGTAGCCGTCGAACTTGGCGGTGGAGGCGGCCATCCAGGCCTCGGGCGTGACTCCGCGCCGCGCGAGCTGCTCGGGGCTGGCACCGGTGGCGATCGCCGCCACCATGCCGTCCAGGACAGAGCCCTCCAGGCTCGGCGGTGCGACGAAGTCCTCGCCCGCGGCGGCGGCCTGCTGCTGGGCCGCTGTGAGCTTCTTGGCTCCCTCGGCCGCCTTCTGCGTCATCACGTCCTGGAGCCTGACCGTGTCCTCCGACGTACCGCCGGAGACATACTCGCCGACGGCGATGTCCTCCAGATAGGCGTACGAGGAGAACGCGATGGTCTGGCCGTTCCTGACATCGTTCTTCTGGCTCGGCCTGACCAGCAGATGTGTCCCGATGGAGCGCTGGAGCGACTCGGCGGCCTTGGCGAGCTGGATCGCGTAGACGGTACGGCCGTAGCTGGTGATGTTGCCGGTGCCGAGGCCCAGTTCGTTGGCGAACTCCATGAGGGAGTGCTGGACCAGCACATAGCCCTCCTCGGTCGCCACGGGACCGCCCTTGCCGCCGCTCTTGTCGGCGGTCTCGACGGCCTCGATGTACGCGCTCTTCCTCAGGGCCACGAGCTTCGGCTCCTCGGCCCTGAACAGGCTGAGACGGCGCTCCAGACCTTGCTTGGCGGGCATGTCCCGGACCGCGAGGTCGAACTTCTTCTTCGCGGCGTCCGTGGCGGCGCGGGCCCGGCCGACGACCGGTGCCTCCGCGTCGCCGGTCAGCAGCGGCTGAGCGGTGAGATCACGCTCGTTGAGCAGTGCCTGGCCGTACTCCGAGGCGGCCCTGACGACCAGCGCCGTGCGCTCGGCGTCCTGTGCTTCCTGCCAGGTGTCGATGGAGCCCTTGACCTGGAAGCCGCCCATCACCAGACCGACCAGCACAGGGATGAGGAGAATGGCGTTCAGCCGGGTCGGCACCCGCC
>NZ_FMDK01000829.1 GCF_900091995.1 Streptomyces sp. MnatMP-M17 | reverse complement strand
CCCCGTCCGAGCCGGTCCCCGAGCCGTACGGTCGTCCCGTCCGGCGCTGTGACCAGCACGTCCGCGACCGGACCGCCCGGAGGCGTGCCCACGGTGGTGTGCGCCTCGGCGTACGGGGGCGCGAGAGGGGAGTGCGGATAGGACGGCGGTGCTCCCAATGGCCCGTGCCCCAGATGCCCGTCGGCGAGCAGCGTGTCATGTCCACGCGCACCCGGCATATACGTACGCAGCCCGCCGCCGCCCCGCAGTATCGGCAGCGACTGGTCGGCCGCGCGCAGCCGGGAGGCGACGGCGGTGCGCCGCTCGGCCTGGTAGCTGTCCAGCAGGGCCTCCGTGGCCCCGCGGTGCCAGTCCTCGGCCAGCTTCCAGGCGAGATTGGCGATGTCACGCAGCCCTTCGTCGAGCCCTTGGGTGCCCACCGCACCCAGCAGATGGGCCGCGTCCCCGGCCAGGAAGGCCCGTCCCACCCGCCAGCGCCTGGCCAGCCGGTGGTGCAGCGTGTAGACGCCCGTGTCGAGCAGCTCGTACGGCGGTGTCGTGCCGCACCAGCCGGCCAGGGTGTCCCGTAAACGCGTCACCAGCGCGTCGGGAGTGACCAACTCGCCGCGCGCGGGCAGCAGCCAGTCGAGCCGCCAGACATCGTCCGCGAGAGGCCTCGCGGAGACCTCCTCGCCGCCGCTGGGCCAGGGCGGCTGGCGGTGCAGCAGCGCCTCGCCGGGCCAGGGAAGATCGACGCGGAGCGCCGCGACGGCGTGCCGCTCCACCGCCGTACGTCCCGGAAAGCGGATGTTGAGCAGCTTGCGGACCGTGGACCGGGCGCCGTCGCAGCCCACGACATGGCTGCCACGCCACCACGTCGCGCCGGGCCCGCGCGTGTGCACGGTGACTCCGCGGTCGTCCTGCTCCAGCGAGTCGAGCCGGCTGCCGGTGACCAGCCGTACGAGCTCCTGGCCCGCGATGGCGTCCCGCAGCCCGCGCGCGAGCGCGTGCTGCGGAATGTGCAGCGGCGCCGGCGCGCCGTCCTCACCGCCGAGCGGCAGCTCCCGCATGAGCTGCTTGCGCCGCATCAGCCGCCAGCCGGTCCAGTGGGTGCCCCGCCCG
>NZ_FMDK01000833.1 GCF_900091995.1 Streptomyces sp. MnatMP-M17 | reverse complement strand
CCAGCTCGTCCCCCGGCTCGTCCGGTCCCGCCACATGGCGGGTCCTGATCCCCACCCGGCTGCTGATCCATTCATCACTGGTGTCGACCAGCGCCGCCAGATCGTGATTGGTGAGCACCTTGGCGGGCTGATAGTGCCCGAGCGCGGCGATACGAGTGCCGGTCATGCCCGGGACCCCCTCTGCTGTCGACGTCAGGAGTGCTCCAGTCTCCTCAGCGACTCACGAGTAAGGGGACAGGTGAACCAACAGGATTCGCCGTCGCCGCTTGGAGACTCCCGATCATCCGGTGAAGAGCTGCTTGGCCTTGAGGACCAGCTCGTACACACCGTACGCGAGCGGGAGGCCCACCCAAAGCCAGGCGAAGACGATCAGACCGGTACGCCGGGATGTCTCAAGCGGCCCGGTCCCGGGCGTCGTGCTGCTGTTCGTCGGCGAGTTGGTCATCCGCTTCCTCCTTCGGGGCGTTCGGGGCGGGGACATGGTGGCGTGGATGGACGGGCCTGACGAGTTCATTGGCGACGAACCCGACGACCAGCAGGCCGATCATGATGGTGAAGGAGAGTCCGTAGAGTCCGGAACCGCTCTTGCCCGCCTCCTCCTGGCTGTCCGCCACCCGGTTGACGATGAGCGGGCCGAGCACGCCCGCGGTGGACCACGCGGTCAGCAGCCGGCCGTGGATGGCGCCGACCTGGTAGGTGCCGAAGAGGTCCTTGAGATAGGCGGGGATGGTGGCGAAGCCGCCTCCGTAGAAGGAGAGGATCACCAGCGCGCAGATCACGAACAGCGGCTTGGAGGAGTCGCCGAACCGGGCGATCAGCAGATACATCACGGCGCCGACACCGAGATAGACACGGTAGACGTTCTTGCGGCCGATCAGGTCCGAGGTCGAGGACCAGCCGATACGGCCCGCCATATTGGCGGCGGAGAGCAGGGCCACGAAGCCGGCCGCGGCGGAGACGGAGACCGGCGTGTCCGTCCGCGCGAAGAAGTCGGTGATCATCGGCGCGGCCTTCTCCAGGATGCCGATACCCGCGGTGACGTTCATGCACAGCACGACCCACAGACACCAGAACTGCGGAGTGCGTACGGCGGACCGCGCCGACACCTGGGCGGTGGAGATCAGCGTGCCGGCGGGCCGTATCGCGTCGGGAGCCTTGCGCGGCCGTCCGTCCGGGCGGGGCACCCGGACGAGCAGTACGCCGAGCGACATGAACACCGCGTACACCAGACCGTGCACGAGGAAGGCGAGCGCGATGCCCTTGCTGTCCGTACCGAACGACTCCAGCATCTGCGCGGACCAGGGCGAGGCGATGAGCGCGCCGCCGCCGAAGCCCATGATGGCGATGCCCGTGGCCATGCCGGGCCGGTCCGGGAACCACTTGATGAGCGTGGAGACAGGCGAGATATAGCCGATGCCGAGCCCGATGCCGCCGACGAAGCCGTAGCCGAAGACGATCAGCCAGTACTGCTCGGTGGCCGCGCCGAGCGCGGCGAGCAGAAAGCCGGAGGAGAAACAGCACAGGGCGACGGTCATCGCCCAGCGCGGTCCGTTGCGCTCGACGAGGGTGCCGCCGAAGGCGGCCGAGAGGCCGAGCATCACGATGCCGAGCTGGAAGGGCAGTGCGCTCGCGGTACCGGAGAGATCGAGCGCGGATTCGAGCGCGGGTTTGAACACGCTCCAGGCATATGCCTGGCCGATCGAGAGATGCACCGACAGCGCGGCGGGGGGCACCAGCCAACGGCTCCAGCCGGCGGGCGCGAGTGGTGGGGTCATTCGCCGAACTCTAGAAACCGAACGCCCAGGTTGGGAAGGTCCGGAGAAGATCAACGGCCAAGTTTGCCGACTGCATACCGAACGGGAGCCTTGTCGCCCAGATCTCCATACTGTAGACAATATATCGCCCGTCAGGGTGCGAGCAACAGAGTGTGACCCTTCCCTCGGTCTCCCTCAAACCGAACGGAGAGCCCCACATGAAAGTCGCAGTTGTCGGCGCCGGAGCCATCGGCGCCTATGTCGGAGCCGCGCTCGACCGGGCCGGTGCCGACGTCCATCTCATCGCCCGCGGGCCGCATCTGGCGGCCATGAGAGAGCACGGAGTCCGGGTGCTCAGCCCTCGCGGCGATTTCACCGCGCGGGTGCACGCCACCGACCGGCCCGAGGACATCGGCCCGGTCGACTATGTGTTCCTCGGCCTCAAGGCGAATTCCTATGCGGCGTGCGGGCCGCTGGTGACACCGCTGTTCAAGGAGAACACCGCGGTGATCGCCGCTCAGAACGGCATCCCTTGGTGGTATTTCCACGGTCACGGCGGCCCGTACGACGGCCGTCGCGTCGAGAGCGTGGATCCGCTCGGTTCGGTCAGCTCCGTGCTGCCGCCCGAGCGCGCGATCGGATGCGTGGTCTACGCCGCGACGGAACTGGAGGGACCGGGCGTCGTCCGGCATCTCGAAGGAACCCGTTTCTCCATCGGCGAACCGGACCGCTCGGTGTCCGGAAGGTGTCTGGAATTCAGCGAGGCCATGTGGACGGGCGGTCTCAAATGCCCCGTCGAGCCCGAGTTGCGCGATGACATCTGGATCAAGCTCCTCGGCAACATCTCCTTCAACCCGATCAGCGCCCTCACCCGGGCAACGATGCGGGAGATGTGCCTGCACGGCAGTACCCGTCAGGTGATCGAGCACATGATGTCCGAAACCCTGGCGGTCGCGGAGGCGCTCGGCTGCCGTCCCGACATCTCGATCGAGAAGCGGCTGGCCGGCGCCGAACGCGTCGGGGACCACCGCACGTCCACACTCCAGGACCTGGAGAAGGGCAAACCGCTGGAGCTGGACGTTCTGCTCTCGGCCGTGGTGGAGCTCGCGGACATCACCGGAGTGCCGGTGCCGACGCTCCGCACGGTGGAAGCGATCTCGGATCTGCTGGCCCGCGGCGCGGCCGCCTGACCTTCCCGCACTACCCGATCCTCACTCGCGATAGGCGGGTACGCGTCAATTCCCTTACAGAGGGTTCCCACGCGTACCCGCCTACTGAATACTGTATGCAATGGGCGCGGCCAGTTGGCCCTCACTCATGAGGAGAGCGCGGCGTGAAAAAACGAGACCGAACACCGAAGACGTATGCCCGTATCACCTATCCGATGGTCCGGGACGAAAAGGGCGGCCCTCTGCGCAGGGCGAGCTGGGACGAGGCGCTGGACCGGGCCGCGGCGGGCCTGGGTGCCGCGCGCGGAGCGTTCGGAATGTTCTCGTGCGCACGCGCGACCAACGAAATGAACTATGTGGCGCAGAAGTTCGCGCGTGTGGTCATGGGCACCAACAACGTGGACTCCTGCAACAGGACATGCCATGCGCCCAGCGTGGCCGGTCTCTCCGCGGTCTTCGGATCCGGTGGCGGCACCTCCTCGTACGGCGAGGTCGACCACACCGATCTGATCGTGATGTGGGGCTCCAACGCGCGCTTCGCGCATCCCATCTTCTTCCAGCATGTGCTGCGGGGCATCAGGAACGGCGCGCGTATGTATGCCGTCGATCCCCGCCGTACCTCCACCGCGGAATGGGCCGAGAGCTGGCTCGGACTCAATGTCGGTACGGACATTCCGCTGGCGCACGCGGTCGGCCGCGAGATCATTCACGCGGGACTGCACAATGTGTCCTTCATCGAGCGCGCGACCACCGGCTTCGAGGAGTACGCCGCCGAGGTCGAGCCGTGGACGCTCACGGTGGCCGAAAAGGTGACGGGCGTACCGGCCGAGGCCATCCGCGATCTGGCCCATGCCTACGCCCGTGCCGAACGGGCCCAGCTCTGCTGGACGCTGGGCATCACCGAGCACCACAACGGCACCGACAATGTCCGGGCGCTGATCAATCTCGCGCTGCTCACCGGCCATGTCGGACGGTACGGCTCCGGTGTGCAGCCGCTGCGCGGCCAGAACAACGTCCAGGGCGGCGGCGACATGGGAGCCATCCCCAACCGGCTGCCCGGCTTCCAGGACATCCTGGAGCCGGACGTACGGCGGAAGTTCGAGACCGCGTGGGACACCGTCATCCAGCCCAGGTACGGGATGACGCTGACGGAGATGTTCGAGGCGATGGAGACCGGCGACCTCAAGGCCGTCTACTGCATCGGTGAGAATCCCGCGCAGTCCGAGGCGGACAGCGAGCAGGCCGTGGAGCGGATGAAGCAGCTCGACCACCTGGTGGTGCAGGACATCTTCCTCACCAAGACCGCCGAACTCGCCGATGTGGTGCTGCCCGCCACCGCCGCCTGGGCCGAGACGGACGGCACCACCACCAACAGCGAGCGCCGTGTGCAGCGCGTACGCAAGGCGGTCGAGCCGCCGGGCGAGGCACGCGAGGACATCGACATCATCTGCGATCTGGCGGGACGGCTCGGCCACCCGTGGAAGTACGCGGACGCGGAGTCGGTCTGGAACGAGCTGCGCTCGGTCTCTCCCGACCACTACGGGATGACCTACGAGCGGCTGGCCGAGCACCAGGGAATCCAGTGGCCGTGTCCGGACACGGAGAAGCTCGAACCCACCTATCTGCACGGCCGGCTGTGGGAGGCGGATCCCGCCAGGCGCGGCAGGCTCGCACCGTTCGGCATCGTCAAGCACGATCCTCCGGTCGATCTGACGGATGATCAGTTCCCGATCAGGCTTACCACGGGCCGTCGGCTCGACTCGTACAACACCGGTGTGCAGAGCGGGAGTTTCGCCTCCCCGCTGCGGCGCGGCGAGTATGTGGAGCTATGCCCGGAGGACGCCGAGCGGTACGGAGTATCGGTCGGCGAGGAGGTACGGATCAGCTCGCGGCGCGGCGCGGTGCAGGCACCGGTCTGGATCGATCCCGGGCTGCGGCCGGGACTGGCCTTCATGACCATGCACTTCCCGGACGAGGTGGACACCAACCAGCTCACCATCGAGGCCAACTGCCCGATCGCCGGCACCGCCGAGTTCAAGGCGTCGGCGATCCGGATCGAGAAGCTGCCCGTGACCACCACCGCGTCCCTGTCCGCGTCCGCGTGAGGAGCTGAGCATCAGTGGATCTGCACTTCGGTGACAGCAAGCCGACCGACGAGGAACGGGCCGCGGTCGACGCGCTGCTCGGCCCGCCGGCCTCGGCCTGGGAAGGCGCGGACGACCGTACGGACACGGATCTGCGCTGGGCACGCGGCGGCCGTGAGGCACGCGAACGGCGGGACCTGCTGTTGCCGGGGCTGCACGCGGTCAACGACCGCATCGGCTGGATCAGCGAGGGCGCGCTGGACTACCTCTGCCGGCGGCTGACCGTGCCGCCGGCGGAGGCGTACGGCGTCGCCACGTTCTACGCGATGTTCGCGGTCAAGCCGCGCCCGGCGAAGGTGCTGCACGTCTGTACGGACGTGGCCTGCGCGGCCCATGGCTCCACGGCGCTCTGCGCGGCGCTGGAGGAGCGCCTCGGCGCGGCCGGCTCCGCCGCGGGCGGAGTCGTCTGGCAGCCGAGTCCCTGTCTCGGTCTCTGTGAACGGGCCCCGGCGGCGCTGGTCATCCAGGCCGGCGTCCCGTCCGAGGCCGCCACGGCCACTGTGAGCGCCGGCTCCGCGCGGGACGGCGCGGAGCCGG
>NZ_FMDK01001114.1 GCF_900091995.1 Streptomyces sp. MnatMP-M17 | reverse complement strand
GAAGGGCCCGTACGAGCCGCCCGCGCCCGAAGCGCCCGCGCCCGAGCCGCCCGCGCCCGCGCTCGCCGCGCCTCCTCGTACCACCGTCGTCGTCGCCACCCGTGAGCGCGCCGGACAGCTCGCCCGTGCGCTCGACTCGCTTCTCGCGCAGGACCATCCGGACTTCCGTGTCCTCGTCGTGGACAACGCTCCCGTCACGACCGCCACGCACGATCTTGTCGAGTCCCGTTACGCCGGCCGCGTCGACTATGTTCAGGAGCGGTGTCCCGGTCTGGCCGTCGCGCACAACAGCGGTGTCGCCGCCGCCGACGGCACGGTCATCGCCTTCACCGACGACGATGTGATCGCCGATCCGCACTGGCTCACCGCGCTCACCACGCCCTTCGCGGCCGATCCCGGCCTCGGCTGTGTCACCGGACTGATCCTCCCCGCCCGGCTGACCACCTCCGCGCAGATCCTGCTGGAGAGCCACGGCGGCTTCGCCAAGGGCTTCGAGCCCCGGCTGTACGATCCGGCGAGTCCGCCCGCCGACGAGCCGCTGTTCCCGTTCACCGCGGGCAGCTTCGGCTCCGGCGCCAATATGGCGTTCCGCGCCGAGGCGCTGCGGGCCGTGGGCGGCTTCGATCCCGCCACCGGCACCGGCACTCCCGCCAAGGGCGGCGACGACCTCTACGCCTTCGTACGGATCCTGGCCGCGGGCCACCGGCTCCGTTACGCACCGGAGGCGCTCGTCTGGCACCACCATCGCGAGACCTGGCAGGACCTGCGGAACCAGGCGTACGGATACGGCGCGGGCCTGACCGCCTATCTCACCGCGATCCTGGTCCGCCGCCCGGCACTGCTGCCCGCGCTGCTCGCCAAACTGCCGCGCGGTCTCGCCCACGCCCGCGCGATCACGGCGCACCGCCCGGATCCGGCCGGGGAGCCTGCGCCCGGGACCCATGGCGCGCGGGCCCATCCCTGGCCGCGTGATCTCTCCCGGCTGGAGCGCCGAGGGATGCTGTACGGCCCGCTCGGCTATCTGAAGGCGCGCGTACGGGTACGCCGTCAGGCGCGCGGTGAGGCACTTGGCGAGCCACGGATCCGCCGTCGGGCAGTCTGGAGGCGGTCATGAGCAACAGTCCGCCCGCGCCCATTCCCGTCCTCCTCTATCACGCCGTGATGGACGACCCGCCTGCCTGGATCGCCGAATTCACCGTCACGCCAAGGGACTTCGCCGCCCATCTGGACGCCGTCCTCGCCAGCGGCCGTACTCCCGTCACGATCGGCACCCTCACCGGCCGTGCGAGGGCGAGGACGGGGGCTGAGGCGGTGGGGGAGGCGGAGGCGGCGGGGGCGGCGACCGAGGTGCCCGTGCCGGCGCGGCCCGTAGCGCTCACCTTTGACGACGGCTTCGCCGATCTCCCGGGACCGACGGCCGAGGCGCTCGCCGTCCGGTCCCTGCCCGCCACCGCGTATCTGACCACCGGAGCGATCACGCCGGGCCTGACCAGTCTGCTGCCGCCCGCACCGATGATGACGCTCGCCCAGGCACCGGAGCTGGAGCGGTACGGCATGGAGGTGGGCGCCCACACCGTCACCCATGCCCAGCTCGACACTCTCCGCCCTGCCGACCTCCATCGTGAACTGCGCGATGCGAAAGGCGCGTTGGAGGACACACTCGGCCATGAGGTCGCGCATCTCGCCTATCCGCACGGCTACAACAGCCGCGCCGTGCGCCGGGCCGCCGCGCGCGCCGGATACGCCTCCGCCGTCGCCGTACGCCATGCGCACAGCTCGGCCCGGGACGAGACGTACCGCATCTCCCGGCTCATCGTGCGCCGTACGCACACCGCGGCGGACGTGGCGTCCTGGATGGCGGGCGGTCCGGCCGACGGCGAGCGGGCCAGGACCGCGCCCTTCCCCGACTCGCCGCGCACGCTGGGATGGCGGCTGTACCGAGGCGCGCGGGCCCGGATACGGGGGCCCGAGTTCGCCGGTTAGAACCGAAACAAACGCGTTGAGAGTTCCTATACTTCGCTTCAGGGACAGCGGCGTGACGGCCGCGACCACATCTGTGGGGGGAGTCGCACTGTGCAGCAGCCTGTGCCCACGCCGGTCCAGGGGAGCAGCGAGCCACCGCCCGAGCCCGAGACCGATCCGGCGCCCGGTCCCACAGCCGGGTCCGCGCGTACGCCCATGCCTGAGACCGCGCCCGCGCCCGCCTCGGACGCTCCGTCGGACGCCCAGGCACAGAAGCCCGTTCCCTCACGCCTTCCCTCACGCCGTCGTGGACCGGGCCGCCCGACGGCGGCCCTGCTCCGTCCTCAACTGCTCCTTATCTGGCTGCCGTTGGTGGTCGCTGCGGCCCTGTGGAGCTGGTCGTTACCCCGGATCGACTTCCACGGCATGGGCGACTTCGGGCTTCTCGACCGGTTCCCGATCGCCTTCTACGCCGCGCTGCTGGTGCTGACGGCCGGCTTTCTGGTCAGTCTGCGCCGCGCGGGCACCGCCCCCTGGTGGCCGCTGACCTACTGCGTCACTCTGCTCGTGGCGCTCAAGGCGCCGCCCGCCCTGCTCTACGACTCGGTCCGCTATGCCTGGGCGTCCAAGCACGACGCAGTTATCGCCCGGCTGCTGGCCGAAGGGACCGTACATCCCACCGTCGAACTCTCCGGCGGCATGTCCGCGTACGACCAGTGGCCCGGCTTCTTCTCGCTCAACGCAGCGCTGGTCCGTGCCTTCGGCGTGGAGGGCGCGGCGGTGTACACCAACTGGGCGCCCGTCGCATTCGGTCTGCTGACGATGCCGGTCCTGGTGCTGATCTACCGCACCTTCAGCGACGACTGGCGCCTGGTGTGGACCGCGGTCTGGATCTTCCAGCTCGCCAACTGGGTCGGACAGGACTATCTCTCGCCGCAGGGCTTCGCCTATCTGCTCTTCCTGACCGTGTTCGCCGTGGTCGTACGGCATTTCGTACGGCCGGGATCCGCCGGGCGGCTGCGCGACCGGTCGTCTCTGGATCCGGCCGCGGCCTCCGTGCCACCGCCCACCGGCCTCCGGCAGCGGGCGATCGGTGTGGCACTGCTCGCTCCGCTCCTCGCGGCCGTCAACGCCTCGCATCAGCTCACTCCGGTCATGCTCGGGATGACGCTGATGGCCCTCTGTCTCACCCGGCGCTACCGCAATCTCGGGCTGCTCGTGGTCACCGGCGTCATCATGCTCGTCTGGGATCTGACGATGGGCCGCGTGCTGTTCCTGGACACGCTCGGCACACTGCGCGACACGGCCGGCGATCTGCTGAGCAACTCCCGCGCGGGGTTCGCCGGTGAGCCGACCGGTCCCGGACCCGAGCTGGTCGGTAGCGCCAACATCCTGATGGTGGCCGTGCTCGGCGTACTGGCCGCCGTGGCCGTGCTGCTGCGGCGCGCGCTGACCAGGAGCGCCCTGCCGCTGCTGCTGGCCGCCGCCGCGCCCGTACCGCTCTTCGCCGTCAATGACTACGGCGGCGAAATGCTCTTCCGCGTCTATCTGTTCGGGCTGCCCGGCACGGCGTTCTTCGCCGCGGCGGCCCTGGTCCCCGCCGTCGCCTGGACCGGCAGGGCACGGCAACTGGCCCGCAGGACCGGTGCGGTGGCGCTGCCCGTGGCGCTGGTCGCCCTGCTGGCGGGCTTCCTGCCGTCGTACTACGGCAAGGAGGCCATGCAGTACGCGCCTCCGGCGGAGACCGCGCTGGTCAGACGGGCCTATGACCGTGCTCCGGACGGCGCGCTGATCCTGGCCACCACCGGTTCGTTCGCCGGTGCCTACTACCGCTACGACCACTACGAGCGCTGGTTCTTCACCGAACAGGAAGTGCCGGAGAACCTGAAGATGCTCAGGGATCCGGCCGGATATCTCGACGCGGGCATTCCGGACGGGCGGCCGGCCTATGTCATCCTCACGTGGACCCAGGAGAGGGCCACGGGGGGCGAGGGATATCTGCCGCCCGGCGGCTTCGCCCGGATGAGCGCGGCGCTGAAGGCCTCGCCGCTGTTCCGGGTGGTGGAGGAGAACGAGCACGGGCTCGTACTGGAGCACATACCGGATCCCACCGCGACCACCGCCGCCACCACAGCTACGGCTACGGCTGACCGATGACGCACGAGGAGGAGGCAGTCGCCGTGACGGACACCGAGAAGCCGGCCGACTCGCGGGCACCGGACCAGGCAGAAGAACCAGCGCAGATGCAGGAACCGGACCAGGCACAGGTGCCGGATCAGGCACAGGAACCCATCCGTACCCGGGCACCACGACGGCTCCCTGCGCGGCCCTGGCTCAGAGCGGCCCTCGCCCTCTCCGGATGGGTGGCGCTCGCCGCCACGGCCCTGCCCGGCGGCTCCCCGTTGCGCTGGCTCCCTGTCCTGCTCTTCGTCACCCTCGGTCCCGGATTCGCGCTGCTCCTGCCCAGGCCCGCCGCGCACACCCTGCCCGGCGCCCGGCTGGAGACGGTGGCACTCGCCGCGCCCTTGAGCCTGTCCCTCGCCGCGCTCACCGCGACCGCGCTCTTTCTGGTGGAGGGCTACTCGGTCACGCTCTTCCTGGCCTCGCTCGCCGCCTTCTGCACGGTCGTGGCGCCGCTGCCCGCCGTACCGCTGCCCGCCGCGACCCGGGAGGCCGCGAGCCTA
>NZ_FMDK01000834.1 GCF_900091995.1 Streptomyces sp. MnatMP-M17 | reverse complement strand
GTGGCGTCGGCCGGGACGGGCCTGCCGAGAGAGGCGGCGGACACGGCGGGGCTGGTGAGCTCCCAGTGGACCATCAGCCGGTCGGTGTCGCCCGATCCGTTGATGCCGTCGCGCATCGGCCCGTAGAAGTCCGGGAGATACCGCGCCGGGCGGGCGCCGAGCTTGGCCAGGTTGAAGTGCGCGTTGCGCCGCACCAAAGGATCGAACGTCCAGGTGATCAGCGAGACGTCCTGGCACAGCGCCCAGGCGCGCTGGTGCAGTTTCAGTGCGAACCCGATGCCACGGCCCAGTCCGCGCGACGACACGCCGGCGATATGGCTGTGCAGGCTCGCCTTCGCCGGGCTGCCGAAGAATCCGATGCAGGCTCCGAGGAGTTCGCCGTCCTCGTACGCGCCCGCGACATAGTTCCCCGACGCGGCCATGGCCCGCAGCAGCTCCGTCGTCACCGGCTTTGAGCCGGCGCCCGGCTGCCAGATCGTGGCGAACAGCGCGGCGACCGCGGCCAGTTCGGACACCTCGGCCAGATCCCTGATCTCCACCTTCGATGCCGCGGCGGCCGAGGTCGCGGCGGCCACCGCGTCCGCTCTCATGGCCGGTGAGACCATGCCTGTCGCATTCGTCACGAGTTGTGTCACGGAACAATCCTTTCCGGACCTGCCGGGTATGTCACCGTGGTGCCGCACCAGAAACAGTCGCCCCGTTCGTCGTGGCGCACGGAGTTCACCGCGGGGCTCGCGACGGGGTTCGCCGGGGGATCCGACGCACGATTCGCCGCGGAGTTCACTTCGCGAGCACAGCCTCGATGAGGGCGGCGAGCAGCGCTGTACGCCGGGGCAGTTCTGCGACGACGACATGTTCGTGGTCCGCGTGCGCCCCGCCTCCCACGGCGCCGAGGCCGTCGAGCGTGGGGACTCCCAGGCCCGCGGTGAAGTTCCCGTCCGACGCGCCACCGACGGCGGCGGAGGTGAGCTCGCCGAGGCCCAGTCCGGCCGCGAGCGAGGTGGCGAGGCCGAACAGCGCCGACGACGTCTCCGCCTGGAGGGGCGGGCGGTTGACGCCGCCCGAGATCCGGATCCGCGACCCCGCCAGTACCGGACGAAGCTCCCGTACGGCCCGGTCGATCCGCGACTGTTCCGCCTCGTCCCACACCCGGACGTCGACCTCCACACCGGCGCGGGCGGGAACGGTGTTGGCCGTCGTACCGGCGGTGAGCGCGGTCGGCACGACGGTCGTGCCGCGTTCCGGGTCGGCGAGCGCGGCCAGTGCGAGGATCTGGTGGGCGATCTCCACTCCGGCGTTCACACCTTTCTCCGGTTCGAGCCCGGCGTGCGCGGCCCGGCCCTCCACATCGACCTGGTAGCGGGAGACGCCTTTGCGGCGGCACTTCAGGGCTCCGCCGTCGGCCGACGCCTCCAGCACGAACACCGCGTCGCAGCCGCGGGCCTCCTCCTCGATGAGGCGCCGCGACGACGGCGAGCCGATCTCCTCGTCACCGGTGACCAGGATCGAGAGCCCCGCCGGGTTTCCGGTGGCCGCGGCGGCGTGCAGGGCCATCACGACGCCGGCCTTCATGTCGAAGCAGCCCGGCCCGCGCAGCACTCCGTCCTGTACGGAGTACGGGTGGGTCTCCAGCGATCCCACGGGCCACACCGTGTCGTGGTGCCCGAGCAGCAGGACGCGCGGTGTCCCGCCGGACCGCCACCTCAGATGCGTCACGCCGTCGATCACGATGCGATCGGGTTCGGCGTCCAGGAGCCTGCGGCCCAGCGCCGTCACGGCGTCCGCGCTGCGGGCGACGGCTTCGTGGTCGGACGACGGCGACTCGCACCGCACCAGGGCCTCGATGTCCGCGAGCAGGTCCCGTACGGACATACCGGCGGGCATCGCCGTCATCGCGGCTCACCCCGCAGCGGCTGCCCGGGAAACGCGTCGGTCCGCAACTCGCCCGCGCTGACGACCGGCACACCGGCGACGAGCAGATGCCGCACGCCGACCGACGGGCGGGTCGGGTCGGCGTAGGTCGCGGCATCGGTGATCGCCGCGGGGTCGATGGCGACGATATCGGCGTCCGCGCCGACACCGAGATGCCCTTTCGCCCGCGCGCCCGGTGCCACCTCGTCGAGGACGCGCGCCGGCAGATGGGAGCACCGCCGGAACGCCTCCGGCCAGTCCCAGACCTCCCTCTCGCGCACCATCACGCGCAGCGTCTTGGCGAACGTCCCCGCGGTGCGCGGGTGCGTCGTCCCGCCGGGCGGCAGCGGCCACACGGTGCTTTCGTGGCTGCCGTCCCTCCCGCCCTTCCTCCCACTGTCCTTCCAGGACACGGGCATCGCGTCGCTGGCGACGATGGCGTCCGGGAAGGCGAGCGCGCTGTGCAGCAGCGCCAGGTCGCGCGGGTCTTCCTCGTCCAGGAACTCCAGGATGACGGGCGCCGCGGGGTCGCTGTTCCGAAGCTGCCGCAGACGGCCTTCGTCCGCGACGCGTTCTCCCGTTTCGAGCAGCACGACGCTCGACGGGGACAGACCTTTCATCTTCAGCCGTCCGGCGTCGATGAAGGCGGCTCCGATCGCCGTGCTGCCCGCGCCGTACGGATATGCCTCGACCGTCACACGCGAGCCGGACCGCCGCGAGCGGTCCAGAGCGTCGAGCACGCGGTCGATGTGATGGCCCGACGTGCTGTTCACATGGCAGTGGTGCATCGCCGCACCGGTCTCGGCCGCGGCGACGGCGATCTCCTCGGAGCCGTCGAAGGGCGTGCCGGGATCCATCTCGAGCAGTTCGCGTACGTGTGTGTACGTCGGCGCGCCGGCCTTCGCGGCCAGCCGCGCGACGGCGAGGAACTCGCGGGGCTCGCTGCTGGGCGCGTACCCGAGGAGTACGCCGATGCCGAGCGCTCCGGCGGCCAGGTCACGTTCCAACAGGGCGAGCCACTCGGCGAGTTCACGGTCCGACGAGGAGCGCTGCCATCCGGGGTTTCCCAGGACGGCGAGGGCCCTCTCGATCCGCGCGTCGGGCTCGGTGCCGACGAGCACCTGCGCCCTGGCGGCGGCCCACGAGGCGGAGAAGCCGTAGTGCAGCGGGCGCCCGGCCGCGGCGGCGTCGGCGTACGCCCGCTCGATGGGCATGAGGTCGGCTTCCAGGTCGAGCGCCGTCGTCACGCCGTCCATGGCCTGGAGGCGCTGTCCCGCGATCGAGTGCACATGGCTGTGCAGATCGATGAACCCGGGGCCGACGACCAGGCCCGCGACATCGACGACCGCACACCCGGGCGGTGCGGCGAGCCCGGCGGCCACGGCGCTGACGACACCGTCGGTCACGAGCACGTCGGCGACGCCGTCGAACCCGGTGCCCGGATCGATGACACGGCCGCCACGCAAGAGTGTCTGCATGCCTTCATCTCCTCAAGGAGGTACGGGAGCACCCGCCTGTTGCTCCAGCCGACCCTAGGAGGGGACTCGGCACCGCCGTTCGTCCGAGCCGACGAATCCATGGCGGCCCGTCCATGCGCCCGGACGAATTACGAGATCGGCGGGCCGGTCAGGTTCTCGGCGAGCGGCAGTTCGGTCCAGATGGTCTTGCCTCTGCGGCCGTAGCGGCAGCCCCAGCGGGTGGTGCACTGGGCCACGATGAACAGTCCGCGTCCGCCCTCGTCGGTGTCGGCGGCCCTGACCAGGCGTGGCTGTGTGTTGCTCGGATCGGTGACCTCGCAGATCAGGGTTCCGTCCCGGATCAGCCGCAGTTCCACCGGGCCGCCCGCGTAGCGGATGGCGTTGGTCACGAGTTCACTCACCACGAGCTCCGTGGTGAACGCGATATCGCCCAGGCTCCAGGCGGAGAGCTGGTGTCCGGCCACGGCGCGGGCCTCGGAGACCGCGTTCAGGTCCGCCGGGAATATCCAGCTCCGCACACTGTCCGCCGGCAGCCGACGCATACGGGACAGCAGCAAGGTGATGTCGTCGCGTGACGGCCCTTCGTGGGCGTCGCCGAGGACCGCCTGCCCGATCTCGTCCAGCGACCTGTGCGAACGCGCCTGGAGGGCGATCTCGTCCTGGAGGCGTCGCATCCCGTCGCGGCCGGCGTACGGTTTCAGACCGAGTATCCCGTCGGTGTAGAGAGCGAGAATGCTGCCCGGTTCGATCTCCAAGGTGCTGGACTCGTAGGGTACGCCGCCGACTCCGAGAGGCGGTCCCGCGTTGACGTCGATCAGCCGGGCGGGGCCTTCGGGACCGATCAGCACCGGCGGTGGTTGTCCCGCGCTGGCCAGGGTGCAGCGGCTGGTGAGCGGATCGTAGACCGCGTACAGGCAGGGGGGTCCG
>NZ_FMDK01000893.1 GCF_900091995.1 Streptomyces sp. MnatMP-M17 | reverse complement strand
GCCGAGAGGGTCCGGCTCGGCCACCCGCCTCCGTGGTGTCCGGTCAGTTCCGGGGCGGGGTGACCGGCTGTCCGTGCTGTTTGCGGAGCTGGACCATCAGGGCGGTCAGCGTGTCGCTGGACAGCGGGATCTGCTGACCGCGGATCGCCTGCGCGACCACCTTCCGGGTCAGCTTGTCCTCGGCCCTGACCGCCGACCGGGCGATCTCCAGCAGCTCCTCGGTATCCGGGTCAGACCGCCGGTCACCGGTTGTCCGGGCGTCCCGGTCAGTGACCGGAGCGACGCTGTCCGGACAACCCGTGACCGGCTCGGCGCTGCCCGGCCGGTCGTTGACCGCCGGGAAGGTGTCCGGCTGTCCGACCAGGTCAGCGACCTGGGGCTCCCGGTCACGGCGCCCAGTATCCGGACGGGTGCCGTCCCCTGGGGCGCTGTCCTCGGCCGGTGTCCGAGTGTCCGGAGTCTGCTTGTTCAGGGACAGCCGGGGCCGGTCGGTCAGCGCGGTCACCGGCTGTCCGGCGCCGCCCTGACCGGGCAGCGGCTGTTGCTGACCGGCCCGGTCAGGCCGAGTTACCGCGACGCGCTCGCCCTGACCGAGGTGACCGGGGCCGCGGCGGTCACTGTTCTTGACCGGTCCCCGGGCGATGAGGATGTAGAGGTGGACGGCTCCGGCCAGGGCCAGCGGCGCGAGTGTGGACAGGACAGCGACCACCGTGTCCCCGAGCCGCAGATCCTCGGCTGGGGCCGTCTGCTGGTTGAGGCGGACCGCGTGGAGGGCGTTGGCCCAGATGCTGGCGGTGGTGGCCGTGCCGAACAGAAGCCATACGTACGCGCGGGCCCGCAGCGGGGCGTTGCGCAGGACAAGCAGGGCCCGTACGCCGTAGGCGATGAAGCCGTCGATCACCAGAGGAAAGAGGTAGGTCAGCGGTCCGCGGACGTGGATCGCGACGGCCATCTGCTGGAGGGCGTCGTAGGAGAGGGCACAGCCGGCCGCGCCCAGGGCGACGATGGCGGCGCGGTCCCAGCCGGTGATGTGCGCCTGTACCGGCACTGAGGCGCTGGTCACGCGGCCGTCCCGAAGTCGTCGCGGTTCGGCAGGTCCTTACCCTGTCCAGGCGGTGGAGTGGTTGTTGTGTTGTGTTCCAGGTCGCGGTTGCGGTGGGCGCGGCGGGTTTCGCGGTAGAGCTTTTGGGCGTGTTCCTCGGTGATCTTCAGCAGCTGGGCGAGGCGCTGTTCGGTGACGCCGTAGCGGTAGGCGGCGTGGATGACCGCGCGGCGTTCGGCGTGGGTGAGGTGGATGTCGCGTCCGGCGAGGGTGGCGTTGACCCGGCTGTAGTCGAGGCGGGTGGCGAGCTTGGCGTGCAGGGGTGCTCGTTCTTCCTCGGTCATGCCGCCCCGGATGCCGTGGGCGTCGTTGTTCTCCAGGGCGGCGTCCAGGCAGGTGCGCTGGACCGGGCACTGGCGGCACAGTGCCTTCGCGGCGCGGATGCGGTCCATCTCGTCGGGCTCGGGGAAGAAGATCTCCGGGTCCACCGGGTGGTACTCCGTGCTCTGGCAGACGGCCTGGTCCTGCCAGGTCTGGTCGCCGAGCGAGCGGTGGCGGCCAGGGCCGTTGGTCGTGGTGTTCATGCGGGGGTCGCTCCGATCAGTCTCCGCGTGCAGGGGGCGTCGGCGGAGGTGCACTGGGTCCGGGGGAGGTGCTCGGGGCGCGCCGAGGGCGCGCGGGGCAGGCGCGGCGGCGGCCTGCTGGGGTCAGGCGGCG